>CAJPNS010000056.1 GCA_905372135.1 Porphyromonadaceae bacterium
AAGAGCTTGATTTTGATAGATATGATTATATCATTACATATCAAAAGCAATTGAAAGAATTGAGATATTCTCCTTATTTAACAAAAACAGAAGATGGTTTGTATCACGATAAACGAACACCTTTAATACCAACTTGGGATAGTGTTCAAACCGACAAAGTTTATATCTATCGAATAAAGAAAAATGAGAAATATAGGTCTCCAGGACCATAAATACTTCTATATAAAAATAGGAAAAGTGAAATGATAAGGAAAATAAAATTGATAATACTGATAATAATTTTTATTTCAGTTGGAACGTACTGCTTTTACTATTATTATCCACGCAAGGTTTCTTTTGAATTGGCAAAAGAAATAGACAAGCCGTATTCAGAATTTAGCAGAATAGATTATGTTGGTTTTGACTATATTGAAAATGCAGAACGATTTGAGTTCTTTATGGTTTATTATTATAACAAAGCGTCTTGCATTAAAGCCGAGTTAAAGGGTTATAGTTTAATTTTCGTAGAAAATCTTGCCAAAGAGCTTGATTTTGATAGATATGATTATATCATTACATATCAAAAGCAATTGAAGGAATTGAGATATTCTCCTTATTTAACAAAAACAGAAGATGGTTTGTGTCACGATAAACAAATCCCTTTAATACCAACTTGGGATGGTGTGATAACTGATAAAGTATATATCTATCGGATAAAGAAAAATGAGAAATATAGATCTCCAGGACCATAAATACTTCTATATAAAACAGGAAATGTGAAATGAGAGATTTTAAAAAAGGAATCATACTATTGTTGTTGACTATAACTTCTTGTAACTCACAGGCTACAAAGATCGATGGTGAAATAACAGTCAGACAAGATGAAAATGTGAAGATTGAGTTTAATTTTTATCCTTCAAGTGGAGGTAGTGTTATTTACACGATTAAATACTATGGGGATAGTTTGTATGTGAAAAAATTAGAGCCTAGAGGAAATGAGGTTACTGATTTTAAAAAACATCTTTCCGACAAAGAAGTTGATAAAATAAAGCAAGTTGTATCAACATTAAAAAAGAGAGGAGATGTAGAAACTGATCTTGTTTTCGATACTTGGAGAGTGGAATTGCTTATTAATGACACAATATACTATAATGAATTAGGTGGTACGATAGAAATATTGCCTACTGATGTTAAGAGTCTTTTGAACTTATTGATTGAAGAGTCATCTGTTGAGATAGAACTCTATGGATTTTCTTAGAAAACAAGAAGAGTACGGTAATGCTCAAAATCGTTTTTTTTGTAAAAGCCTGATAAATAATAAGTAAATTGATTGTTGGAATGAGGAAAAGAGTGTTTTTTGTTTTATTTGTGAGTTTCTTGGTGAGTATAAACTGTTCTTGTATTTCTGCCCAAAAGATTTTGGGCAGAAATACAAATTACAAAATAAAACGTATTGATGAAAATGATTGTGCATACATAATTGATGCGACAAGAAATGATACCGTTTTTCGCATAATTAGCACGAAAATGACAGATAATGAGGTTGTTGTGGAGGGGATTAAAATAGGTGAAAGTTATCTCCTTAAATTGCGAAAAGTATATCCTAGTACAGAAGGCTTAAGAGCCGATACTGCAAAAATTAATTTCAGGGATAGTTGTTTTATTATTACTGATAAAAGTACTCATTATAGTCTGTACATCGCTGAAAATTTAAATGGGATAGGTTTGACTGAAAACATCAAAAGTATTACAGAAATAGTCAATAATATTCGTATCTATTCAATCGATTGTGATGCCTGCAAAGAAAGGAATAATATTTTAATCCGTTTATTTGTGAAATAGCAATGTCTTTTTAAGCCAATGAAATCTTATGGCGTTGTAATGGAATAATCTAATTATATTTATCGGTGGAGAAGTAAATTGTGGTACCCTCTAAAAAACGGTGATTATGGAGAAGGAGTTTGTTGTTGTGGTGGCTTTTGTATTTCTTGTGTTTTGTGCCTATGGTAATAGTAATAATCAAGGCGCTAAAGAACAATGTGTTGTAGAAGATATCTTTTTGTAAGATACTAGTTATGTAAAGCGAATAGATTCTCTGCTATATACCTCTTCTTGCCCAAAAGAATAAAATAAAAGCTACTCAAGAACTTATAGATAATAAATGAGTCTGAATATGAAACGCATTTTTATAATTATATTACTTCTATCATGTTATAATATGTTATTACACTCTCAAAAAAAGAACTTGATTCTGTTTATAAAGTTTTATATGATTTTTTGTGGGAGGAGAGAGAAGGCTCTAGAAATTTATTGATAGTCAGTTCCACTGAAACTTTTAGGGATAAAATAGTCGTCAATGATATATCGGATTCTACCACATTCAATTCAGGTATAGATTCATATAAAGATATAGCCGTATATGAGTTCTATGTACTAGGTGAAGGGCATCCTGTATCATACATCCTAGTCAAAGAGTTTGAGAAATTCAGGATTTATAGAAATGAGGATATCTCGCGAGTAATGGAGTTTTTGCTGTATCTAAAAAAACAGTATCCCGAATTGATAACAGATATCCAATTTATTGACTTAATACACAGATTAGTAGGAAACTCTACTGGAAGCTTTTTAGGAATTAAATTAAAACATGGGGTATCATACTTTGGGTATTGGGAGAATGTTAAGAAAAATACTGAATGTAAGATGATAAAATAGACTTTTATTGTCTTTATGCTATGTTTTTTATGCAAATACCATGTTTATTGATTTTTAGCGTCTTGTGGACTCGTGAGTAGTAATATCGTGCAGAATACTTCGACTGCTTGTATATTCGGCTCGGCTTGCAGACTATGTGGCACCGTAGCGTTCGTTTAGATACGATTGCAAGAGTCGGAATTTATACCTAACTTTGCTCAGGAAATTGAGAGAAATACAAAACTTAACTAGTCATGAACCTTTATCTGATTACTAAAATCACCGATTATACGACAACAATAGATTTGCTCGGATTAAATGTTTGGTAACCATATTTAGATGAATAGAATTTTAATCATAACTCTTTTGAGTGTTATTCCCGTTGTTATTAATGCACAGCAAGTATCCATAGCGCATTATGCCTATCCTGTGCATAAGACATTTGATAATATGCTTTTAGATATTATGCCTAAGCAGATTAACGTGAATTATTACGCTCAATTGAGTGATAACGACGTAAAACATCGTAGTACATATTTATTGGTCGATACCATTTGCAGAGCGAAATATCTAAAAGTCTATACAAAAAAGGCAAGAAATGGATATCTATATGTAAATAAGTCTGTTATTGATTTTATAAAAAAACAACAACGATGTTTGGCTAATGATATAGAAATAACTTATTTACTCAATGGCAAGGGTTTGAGTAGTAAAGAAGATGTGATGTTTTTGATAAAGTTATCGATGAGAAAAATCAAAAAGATACATTTTAACTATTCGGAAAGCGATAAGTCTTTGGTGGTGGATATATTAACTATGTGATTTGGTGGTGTTTGTGCTTGGTGTCGACTTCGAGACACCGTAACTGGCGTGTCTTTATCGTTTATAGTTAGGTCTTTAAATAATTTTGTCGCTTCTCAATAAATTTCCATACGTTATTTTGCATAACACAAAAACCCTGTATGGAAATGGCTCAAAATAGTCCGTGTTTATCAGGCTTTTGAACTAAATAAAAGATTCAAGATGGTTTTAAGCGACGTTGTTTGATTTTTCTCTAGCAAAGTTATCAAAAATCCCGACAAATACGGAATCGACTTGTCGGGATTACTTTTTTGTAACCTGATTAAAATCGGAGATTATTATAACACCACAATAGGTTTTATCAGGTCTTTAGGTTTGTTTTTCATAAGCATAAGAGCCTTTTGTACGTCGTCGAAAGAGTGGAACTTATGAGTAAGCATCGGGCTTACATCGAGTCTACCATATTGCATGAGACGTGCCAGAAACTCCATATTCTTACGTCCTCCGGGCATCAATCCGCCTACAATACGTATGTGCCCCATTCCCAGCCCCCAACCTACACGAGGAATCTTGATATAATCGCCTTCTCCGAGATAGTTGACGTTAGAGACGATGCCACCGGGTTTCACCAGACAGACAGCTTGTTCGAACGTATCGGTGTCGCCGCCTGCAATTATGACCTTATCTACAGGTTTACCGCCCATAGCGTCTTTTATTTGAGCCACAATATCGCCGTCGCGGTAGTTGATGATATCGGTAGCACCATAGAATTTAGCCACATCCTGACATATCGGACGAGAGCCCACGGCAAATAGGCGTGATGCTCCGCGTAAGGCAGCTCCTGCAACAGCCATCAGTCCTACAGGACCGATACCGATTACTACCACGATATCACCGTGTTCTACTTCGGCGAGATTGGCTCCGTGGAAACCGGTCGGTACCATATCCGACAGCATTACAGCGTTTTCTATGCTTATCTCTTTCGGTAGATGAGCCAAGTTGCCATCGGCTTCGTTGACGTGGAAAAACTCGGCAAAAACACCGTCTTTGACGTTCGAGAACTTCCAGCCGTTGAGCATACCGTGAGAATGCATCGAAAATCCCGACTGCGACTCTACCGCCATCCAATCGGGTGTAATGGCGGGTACTATTACCTTATCGCCCGGCTTGAAGTCTTTTACCAGACTGCCTACCTCTACTACTTCGGCAGAGGCTTCGTGGCCGAGGATGAGATTTTGCCTGTCGCCTAATGCGTGTTCCCATACCGTATGTACGTCGGACGTACATGGAGAGATAGCCAGCGGGCGACAAATGGCATCGTAAGGTCCGCAAGTAGGTCTATCTTTTTCGATAAGACCTACTTGGTCCAATCCTAACATTGCAAATGCTTTCATATTGGTTGATTTTTTTGGTGTTATACAATTATTTGGAACAATTTTTTTTATCGCAGTCTTTCTTACCGCAGTCTTTGGTGCAGTCTTTTTTACCGCCATCTTTGGAGCAAGATTTTTCTTGACCGCAATCTTTCTTTTCTGCGTTGGCACATTCGCCTTTCGCCTTTGTCATGAGTGCGTTGACTTTATCGAAAAATGCTTTCTTTTCGGTGATAGTCATTTTTTCGAACTTAGCCCATTCGGCATCTACTTCGTCCATAACTTTCTTTACAGAGGAAGACATTTCCGATTCGGCAGCAGCTTTCTTCTTGGCGAAACATTCGGCACGTTTAGCAAGTAAAGCTTCCTGTTCTTCTACGGCAAGTGATTCGAATTTAGCCCATTGCTCCTGCATAGTGTTTTTGTCGGTACACTCTTTTTGGCACTCTTGCTTCATAGCAGTAGAGTCTTGGCATTCGCTTTCGCATTGAGTGCTTTTTCCGCAACAAGACCACATGGCTAAGGCAGCCACGAAACTTAAAAATACAACTGATTTTCTCATAAGATTTTTTTAATTTTAAATTGATTGATTATTATTATAATTATGTATTTTACAAAGATAGTCTATTTTTATCAATAAGCCACCGTTCGTATAAAAATCAAGAAAATATATTCGAAAACTTTCTCTTTCCTCTGGCGTAGTATTGCCATAGTAACGATTTATCGGACACGATATTAGGTTGTAATGCCGAGGCGCTTACGATATTTTTTTCTCTATCGGCTGTAAACGAACTTTTGATTTTTGCAAAGTCTTTTCTTGCCCTCGGTATGCTTGCGGCGTTTTTTATTTTGCCCGAAACAAGTAGGTGTATTGCAGCCAAATAATCGAGCCACCAACGAACGAACAGAACTTTTTTGAGTCTGTCGGCAGGCATATTTTTATATATCAGTGTCAGATTGTTGCGGAAGTTAAGATAGGTCTTAAACGGGCTATCGTTGCCGAGCACTCCGCTACCTACGTGATATACAACAGACTTGGGCAGGCACTTTATGCGTTTGCCTCGCAAGTGTAGCCGCCAACACAGGTCGATTTCCTCTTGATAGGCAAAAAATCTACCATCGAATCCGCCTACCTCACGAAAGTCTTTTGCCCGTATCACAAGGCAAGCCCCCGAAGCCCACATTACATCTATCGGTTCGTCGTACTGTCCTTCATCTTTCTCTAAGCAATCGAATATGCGTCCGCGACAAAACGGATATCCGTAATAATCTATAAATCCTCCGCAAGCCCCTGCGTATTCGAACGTATCGGGCTTGTTGTAACTCAGCACTTTGGGTTGTAGTGCGGAAACGTCGGTATTACGGTCGAGGTATTCTTCGAGGTGTTTCAGCCAATCGGGTGTAACTTTTATATCGGAGTTTAATATGACGAAATATTCGTGGTCGAGACGCTGCAAAGCAAGGTTGTAGCCTTGTGCGTAGCCATGGTTTTTGTCGAATGTAATCAGCGTTACCCCAGGGAACGACTCTCTGAGAAACTTCACCGAGTCGTCGGACGACGCATTGTCGGCAACTACTATTTCCGCTTCGCCCGATAGCTCTATCACATTGGGTAGAAACTGCTCCAGAAAGTGTTTCCCGTTGTAGTTCAATATTACTACTGCCGTTTTCATATAAGTCGGTCGATTTTTGTTACTCGTCTACATCGGAATATATCCCGATACTTAATCCATATTTATACTCTCCGTCGAGAATGGTCTTTATATCGTCGTCGGAGACGGTTATTACACCTTCTTTGCGAGCCAAGCTGCAGACAAAATTAAAAATATCGTCTTCGGCTATTTCGGCTTCGTCGACGGTATCTTCTTCGATAAGACCGTTTTGGTCGTAATACTCGCAGATAAGGTCGAGTACGTATTGTATGGTATCGTCGTCGATACGCTGTCTTTGTTCGTCGGTAAGAGTATTGTGTATAAAGCGTATAGCTTCATCGTCGTCGAACTCTATAAAGTCTTTTTCGTTGGTCATAATAATGTTTTTCAAATACTTTGTAAAAAGAAAGTCCAAAGTTATGAATATTTTTCCACAATAATGACCGAAAATCGAAAATGCGATTTTTTTTATCGATAAAATATATTATCTTTGTAGCAAATAATATTTATGTCTAACATCAATAATCTGTATCATTATGAAAGGGAAAATAGGAACTAATGCGGGGCTGGTGTGGAACGCTCTTTTGGTAGGTAATTTGGATATAAAAGCCTTGAAGAAAGCTACCAAACTCAATGATAAAGACGTATATGCCGCACTTGGCTGGTTGGCTCGAGAAGATAAAATCTACTTCGTGGAGACCGAAAGCGAACTTATCGTAGGGTTAGCTTAGACTACCTCCCCAAACAAATCGAATGCTTGAGAGTCGGTGATTTTTACGTCATAAAAGTTGCCGACTCTTAGTTTGTGGCTGTCGGCGATGAGTACTTCGCCGTCCACTTCGGGCGAGTCGTACTCGGTACGTCCGACGTAATATGGCTCTTCTTTCTTGTCGATGAGTACACGGAGCACTTGCCCCACTTTTCGGGCATTGTGTTGCTCGGCGATGTGCTCCTGAATATCCATTATCTCCGAAAGACGACGATTTTTCACATCGAACGGTATTTCGTCGCGATAGTGGCGGTCGGCAAAGGTACCCTCCTCGTGTGAGTAGGCAAAGGCTCCGAGACGCTCGAAACGCATAGTCTCGACAAACTCTTTTAGTTCCTCGAAATCCTCCTCTTCTTCGTGTGGGTGTCCAAGTAGTAGAGTAGTACGCAGATGTATATCGGGTACTTGACGTCGTATGTCGGCGATAAGGTCGATGGTCTCGGCTTTTGTGATGTTTCGTCGCATTCGTCGAAGCATATTGTCCGATATGTGTTGCAGAGCCATATCGAGATAGTTGCACACGTTATGGTGGTCGGCTATGGCAGCAGGCAAATCTTTTGGGAAATGTGCGGGGTAGGCGTAGTGAAGCCTCAGCCACTCGACTCCGTCGATTTTAGCAAGTCGGTCGACAAGACGAGCTATCGACGGCTTGCGGTAAAGGTCGCGTCCGTAGTATGTAAGGTCTTGGGCTATGAGATTGAACTCTTTTACACCCCCACGCACCAAGCTCCGTACCTCGTGCTCTATGTCTTCGATGCTACGAGAGCGATGCCTGCCTGTGATGATAGGTATTGCACAGTACGAACACTTACGATTGCAGCCTTCCGCTATTTTCACGTATGCCAGATGGCTCGGCGTGGTGATAAGTCGTTCATTTTCGAGTAATTTATTATACGAACATCCGATGTCGGATATTATTTGTTTCCAATCGAATTTGCCGTAGAAACGGTCTACCTCGGGCAGCTCCCGAATGAGGTCGTCACGGTAGCGTTCCGATAGGCATCCCATCACTATGAGCTTACCTATCTTCCGTTTCTTCTTGGCTTCTATCAGAGAGAGGATAGTATTGATTGACTCCTCTTTGGCACTGCCTATAAAACCGCAGGTATTGACCACGACTATCTCGCTGCCAACGCTACGAGGCTCGTGGCGGGTAAGAAAGCCGTTGTATGCAAACTGCCGCATAAGACGCTCGGAGTCGACAAGGTTTTTGCTGCACCCAAGCGTTATAACATCTATTACTCCCTTTCTCAATTTTGCCTATTGTTTATGAATAAATGGTCGGAAACAGGCTGCAAAGGTACTAAAAAAAGCAGCAATCGAGAGTCCGACTGTCGTTAGCTGCCATCATTATAAGCAGCTGCGATGATAACTAAGTTTGTGTAGTGGCAGATTATAGCCAATTTCCTCCCAATGCGTTCATTGCCATAGAACAAGCAAAAACAATAGTCTGTAAGGTATAGAAGTAAGAATTATTCATTACCTTTGCACAAAAATAATCTATAAAAAATGTTTGCACAAAAGATTTCCGACGCTCTGTATTATGTCGGTGTCAACGACCGCAAGAACGAACTGTTCGAACGTATGATATCGCTGCCGCACGGAGTTACATACAATTCATATTTGCTTGTCGATGAGAAGGTAACGCTCTTCGATTCGGTAGAGATATGCTATGCCGAAGAGTCTATCGACAAAATACGCCGCGTGCTTGGCGAGCGTAAGGTCGATTATATGATACTACACCATATCGAACCCGACCATTCGTCGGGTATAAGGCAATATCTTGCCGTGTATCCGGATATGCAGCTGGTTTGTACCCAAAAAGCCGCTGAAATGTTGCAGGGTTACTATGGCGTTACAGCCAATATAAAGACGGTCGACGAAGGTGAGGAGTTGTCGCTGGGCAGCCACAAGTTGAAGTTCATATTCGCCCCTATGGTTCATTGGCCTGAGGTGATGATGAGCTACGAGCAGACCGAGAAGATACTATTCTCTGCCGATGGGTTCGGATGTTTCCATACACTCGACGGTGCCATCGTCGACAGGCAGCTCAATATAGAGCCACATATCTCCGAAATGGAGCGATATTATGTGAATATTGTCGGTAAATATGGCTTGCCCGTGCAGAATTTGTTTAAAAAGTTGGCTGATTACAGCATCGATACTATTTGTTCGCTCCACGGACCTGTATGGCAAGAGCACAAAGATAGGGTTATGGGTGTCTACGACCGCCTTAGCAAATACGAGGGTGCCGAAGGCGTAGTCATTGTCTATGGCTCTATGTATTTGCATACGGAGGCTATGGCAGAGGCGATAGCTTGCGGTGCACACGAGATTACCAAGAACGTCATAGTGCACGACGCATCAAAAAGCGATGTGTCGCAGATAATCACCGACATTTTCCGATACAAAGGCTTCGTCGTCGGCTCGCCCACATACAACGGAGCGATATACCCACGTGTGCAAGAGGTGGTCGAACGCATCGAACACCGCGGGCTGAAAAACCGTGTCTTTGCGGCGTTCGGTTCGTTTACTTGGGCAGGGCAGGCTGTAAAGCTCCTCAACGAATTCGGACAGAGGATGAAGTACGATGTCGTAGACCCCATCGAGGTGAAACACGCTATGCAGGGCACCGACGATTACAACCGCTTCTATAGCCTCGGACGCGAGGTTGCCCTGAAGTGTAAGAACTAAAAACGGCAGTAGGCTATTGATTTTGCATAAAAGAGGCTAAGAATTGCTTAGTCTCTTTTTACGTATGCAGTCCGCCATTGATGGATATTACCTCGCCTGTGATATATGCTGCCTTGTCCGATACGAGAAATGCAGCCAAGTCTGCTACCTCTTCCGCTCTGCCGAAGCGTCCTGTCGGGATATGTTTCTTCAGCTCCGCTTCGTTTAGGTCTTTGGTCATATCGCTTTCGATGAAGCCGGGTGCTATTACGTTTACTGTTACGTTCCTTTTGGCAACCTCCAGTGCCAAAGCTTTCGAAGCACCTGTCAATGCGGCTTTTGCTGCCGAGTAATTGGTCTGCCCCGGCATCCCTTTTATACCCGATAGCGACGATACATTCACTATTCGCCCCCATCGGTTTACAAGCATATCTTTCAGCAGTCGCCGTGTGATGTAGAAAAAACCGTTCAACGTCGTATCCAATACCGTGTGCCACTCCTCGTCTTGCATGAATATCATTGTGTTGTCGCGGCGTATGCCTGCATTATTGATCAATACGGCTATATATTCGTTTGGGTGGCTTTCTTGCCACTTCGCCAGAGCTGTCTCTATCTGCAGGCTGTCCGATACGTCGAACTGCATCGTTTCGGCAGTACCACCTTGTGATTCTATTGCTTCCTGCGTTTTTTTTGCTTCTTCACTTCTGCTTTGGTAGTTTATCAATACGCCGTAGCCCATCTCTGCCAGCTTTATCGATATGGCTCTGCCTATTCCGCGTGAACCTCCTGTTACAAGTGCATATTTCATCTCTCTTTTGCTTGTGGTTTGTATTATTTTACTAATGAATGATTTTATCCTGTTGCAAAATTACTCAATTTTATCCTTCTCCGCCTCGTGCATATACACAAACGGCATTTTGTCACTTGAAGCAATTCGGGGTATACTTCTGTATAAACAGCGTAAGGAACTATGTTTGCGGCGATTTTATCGAGATGGAGATGATAAGATTGTAAATGGAGTAATCTCTCTTCGGAAATGAGACACGATATACCCTATCTATACGAACTGTACTTTGGACAATTCGTTGCCAAATGAGTGTAGTCGTTTTTCTATTTTTTCGGTCGTCCGACGGCTGGGATGGCGATAACCATTTACATATTGGCTCAGCTGTACCTGATTTATCCCAGTAATACGCTCGAGACCTGCAAGGGTGAGTTTGCCCTTATAGAACTGCAAAAACGATTGAATATCGTATTTGAAAATAAATTCCAAATCATCGGGAAAGTCTCTACCTTCGTCTGCGTATAATTGCTTCATCTCATTGTATGTGTTGTAAAAGTCTGCGATAGCGTTTTCTACGGTATCACCTTGTCCCAATAGACCGAACGTTATCTTGTCGGAATACTCCAAAACGGCATCGAATGTACCGTCGTTACCTTTTTCTATTACTACATTCAGTTTCATATATATCCCTTTATTTTAAGTGGGATTAAAGTCTAACCCCCGATTGTTCTTCAATTGACTTTTTTGTTTTCTCTTTCGCCTCCTCGGAATTGTGTCGAGGTACCGGAAACATTCTGTCGGTTGCGGGGCTGTACCATATTTCGTGATTGGCTCCCTCTCGCTTACAATAGCAGCCTGCCCGCTTCAACTTTCGTTTAATTTCCGAGTACTTCATTTTTCCTGTCGATTAATTACATTGCAAAGATAATGCTTTTAGTTTTAATAGCAAAATGTTTGATATGCTTTTCAAATAAAATAAAGTTAGATGTTTCGGGTGGAGACTCTCATAATACTTTTGAGATTAATTGTTTATAACGATATCGCAAAGGCAAAAAACAATAAAAATGTATGGACAGATAGAAAAAAATAGGAATTGTAGCTTCAAACATCACCCTTTTTATATTCCCATCGACTATTCGTACTCCGTTCGTACCGAGCAAATCGAAATCTTTTCTTACCTTTGTGTCTCTTTTAAACGTATATAATTATGAATATAAAAACTCTGCTCATCCGTTCTCTAAGCGGACTTGTCTATGTTTCGCTTATTGTCAGTGCTATTCTTATCGGTGGCACCTATTTTATGGTAGTTTTCGGGCTTCTGGTAGGGCTCACCCTATTCGAATTTCATCGTCTTACGGGGAAACAAGGCTCTGTCGATGCTCTTCAGATACTAAGTGCCATCTTGGGGGTAATACTCTTCTTTGTAGCCTCGCGGATAAGTATGTTTTCGCCCTTTTTTCTGGTGGTTTTCCTTTTAGGCTTCGTTGTTTGTTGTATTGTAGAGTTGTTTCGACGTACACCTGCCCGCATCGACAACATCGCTTACTTCCTTCTGGGGCAAGTCTACATCACTATGCCTATCTGCCTGATGTATAAAATTTTAAGCTATAATCATATCATTCTGCTTGCACTTTTTGTCATCATCTGGGCGAGCGATACATTTGCCTACCTTGCAGGTTCGCTATTCGGAAAACACAATGATGATGGCAAAGATAAGCCAACGAATGGGCGAAACGGTTATTTCGCAA
>CAJPNS010000057.1 GCA_905372135.1 Porphyromonadaceae bacterium
GCGCTTAACGGGACTGTTTTTTATTTTTTGTGCCCAAAACAGGACTCGAACCTGCACAATCTTGCGATTACTAGTCCCTGAAACTAACGCGTCTACCAATTCCGCCATTTGGGCTTTCAAACTAAAAAGAGCGGAAAACGGGACTCGAACCCGCGACCCCGACCTTGGCAAGGTCGTGCTCTACCAACTGAGCTATTTCCGCATAAATTCGACTGCAAAAGTAGTACTTTTTTTTCTTACAGACAAATATTTTTTCGACATTCAGACAAAAAAGTGCTACAAATATTTGCAGCACTTTTAATTAGCTATATAATAAAATTATTTTCCTATTCGATATTGCTCATCGCTTCTGTGCATCGTTAGACTATGGAGTAGAGTAGTGCTTCAGATTATAGGATTGATTTTCTGTGCTATTATATTAATCTATGTCGGGGATATGCGTTATTTTTGCATCGTTCCAGAGATGTTCGATATCGTAAAACATTCGTACTTCGTGCTGAAAGATGTGTGCTATCACACTTCCGTAATCCAAGGCAATCCACTCTGCATTTTCGTAGCCGTCGTAAGAAAAGGGCTTCTGACGTATATTGTCGCGTACATAATCACGCATAGTATCGGCTATCGATGCCACTTGTCGCGACGATGTCCCGTCGCAGATTACGAAATACGAACACGGAGCTTCAAGTTTGGTCATATCTACTACTACTATATTTTTGGCTTTTTGTTCCTGCATTCCCTCTACTATTGCGTCGATGAGTTGCTTATCTTCTTTGGTCATATACTTGCTATTGTTTTGTTTTTAATGTGAAAAACTCACAGGCAAAGGTACTACTTTTTTGTGGGTAATTCGATAGATATACATAATCAAAAAGAGGGATTACTCATTTTATAACCCCTCTTTTGATATAATGTCTTGAAACACTATTAGTTTGTCCACAAGTCTTGTTCGAAGTCGAGTATTTCGTTTTCTACTCTTTGTTGTTCTTGGCGTATCATACGCGGGTCGGTCAGACCTTTATCGATATCCTTATTGGTTATATCGTAGTCGCGAATGATATAGCTTTCGTAGTAACTTCTATTCAAAAACTCGTCGAACGACACTTGGGCAGTAGTATTTCTGCCATTCATTTTTACAAACTCTTCTTTTAGGAATGGACGAAGTTTGTCGAATGGTACCCAGAAGAATACCCCCGTATGCAAATCATCTATTTTACCATACCTTTCCTCATATAGAGGAGCTATTGCCAATATCTTGTCGTGGAATGTCGAAGACGATTTATCGAAGTAGTAAACCATTTTCACATAATACTTTATAGTTCCTTTATTGAAATAATTTACACGACTCCAAGTATCTTCGCCTGCATTGTAACGAGCGTTCGTATTGTCGAGGAATTTCTCTACATCCAATAGGTTGTCGGGAGTGAAAGAAGGGCAATAAGTCTGATCAAATACTATTTCCGACTTGTATGCAGGTAGTTTACCCTCAAGCACATTCGACATTATAATAGAGTAAAGGTTTTTCTCCGTCGATGCGGTGATATCCTCGCAAGGGTAGTATAGAGGACGATTCTGCTGTTCTCTCATATCTATGACTCTCAGCACTGTTCTTTGCCAAACGATATCGTCTTTACGTGGGTTTGGTGATATGATAGTGTTAGGTACGTCTTCCGGTAAAACCTTTATACGAGTAAGCTCTCCATTGTCGTCGAAAAACAACTGTGTACTGTCGGAAGATAATTTTTCCTGTCCGCTTACACTGCACACTACTACAAATAGTGCTGCCAATAATAATTTTACGCTTTTCATTTTATACTCTTTTATTGAAGTTTATATTGAATATTGTTCTGTCTTTATTACTATGTTATGGTATGTCTACTCTCGGGAAAGCAAGTTCCGCATTTTTTGCTCCGGTTACTTTAATCTTTTCGAATAGAACGGGTGTTCCCGATTTTATTCTCAAGAAATTGTTCTTCTGAGCTTCGGTAAGATTCTTTCCACTCGACATCGATGAGGAGAATCCTCCACGACCATCGGATATCGAAACAGTAAATCCTGTAACATTAAACGTAGCCTGCAACAATCCGTCTTCGTATTCGGCTACCATCTCTGCATTTGCCAAAAACTGACGAGTGAGTTTTACGTTTTTGTTTACTGTAGGGTTGTACAGTACAATATTACCGCTTGCATCTTTGAATCGCAAGAATGCCGTAGGATTGGGCAATGCTCTTACGCGGAACTTGCCGCTACCCATCGATACATTTTTACCATCTACATTTGCCGCTACATTTATGGTAACACCCTCGTAGCTCGATGGACGACAGATGTATTTGCCTCCTCCTTTACTTTCGAGTTTTGCATTGCTTGCCGATACCGAAAGTTTTTCAGAAGAGAAGCCCGGCACCGATATGCTAAGTCTATTAGCGTAGCCCATATATACTACGTTCATATCTTCGTTGGCTATGGTAGCCGAAGGAGCCACTACCGAATACTCGCTTTTGATGAGGTATTCGCGCGGTTCGCCTGTAACAGGGTCTTTTAATACTATTTTTCCCGATATTTCTTTTGTACCAATGCTATTACCTACACCAGCCGTATAGATTCCGTTGGGGTCTGTCACTTGTGTGCCGTTTATGAAAATCTGAGGCTTTGCGTTAGTATCTCGTGCTGCAAGTATTATACGTGCTTTGTACTGTCCACCGGCAACTACTGTTTTCGATTCGGGAATAACTTCTGCCAATACTTCGTTTACACGAAAGTCGCCTGCGTCGGTCTGATTCTTAAGATACTGAATAGCTTCTGTTTGAGCCAGACGTACGTCGGTCTGATACTTAGATAGCATAGTCACTATTGCTGCCAAAGGCATCGATTCGAAATTGGCTCTATCCCAAGGCACATTTGTCTCGCCTATACCTTTATTTACCGACTTAGTAGAAAAAATTCTATCGTATTCGGCATTCTTGGCTTCGTTGTCGCCCCCGTATATATTCTTTATGAACTCACGATAATCTTCTATTTTCTTTTGCAATATTTTAGCGTTACCTTGAGTAAGTCCATAAATACCAGATACGTTGGTATCGTCTTGCTTTTTGATTTCGATGGCATCTTTATCGGCACTGCTACCGTCTGCCATTTTTATCATTTCGTATTTGAAGTTTTGTATATATGCCACCAAATCATTCGATTTAGTCTCTACTTCTTTAGCCTTCTTCAGCCACTCTCCGATCTTTTCGGGATAACGAGCATTCAACTCCTCGAAAGACGCCATAAGATATTTATTTCTTTCGTCTGCCGATTGTATTGAGGTAACAAGTCCAATGTTTACCATTCGAAATCCTTTCAAAATATCAGCCGATACATTCAGTGCCAACATTGCGGTCAACACCAAATACATCATCGCTATCATTTTCTGTCTCGGGGTTTCGGGACAATTTTTTGCTCCACTCATTTGTATACGACTCTTTTAAAGTTTATAATACTATGAATTTTCAAATTAGCTGCGAATAGCATTCAACATATTACCATAGACATTGTTGAGGTCAGATACTTGTTTTGCAAGTTTTTCTGTCTGCTGTCTGTACGATTCCATATCTTTTGCCGTATTCGATATGAGAGCGAATAGCTTATCTATGTCGGAGGTTGCAGAAGTAAATTTATTTGTCTGGTTCGAAATAGCTTCGGCTTGAGTCTGTATCTGTTTGATTTCGAGCTCATAGATAGAGTTGATAGCATTTACATTCTTGCTGAGAATTTCGGTATGAGATGCGTATTGCTTAGCTCCTTCCGATGCATTCGATAGAGCACCCGATATGTCTTTGTAAGATTTTATCATATTATCAGATACTTCATCCAAATTCTGCTGTTTTGTTGTAAATGATATTACTGCATCAGAGGCACTCGAAAGACTCTTTGCAAACACTTCGGAGTTTGCTGCTGCCTGAGATATGTTACCCAGCTGACCGGCTGTTTCTGCCAATTGTTTAATACCTTCTTCGAGTTTTTTAGCATCACTTTGTGCTAAAGTAGTGTCGGAAATACCCATTCTTTCATTCGCTGTTACAGCAGCAACAGGTCCTTCGTTGTTGATCAAAAGAGATGGATAGACGTTTTCCCAATGATAATTCTTATGCGGTTTTTCGAATACTCCGATAAAGAATAGTATAGCCTCTGTTACCATACCCAACGTAAGAATGGTTCCTGCCATAGGCCAGTGCATAATCTTAAATAACGCTCCTGTAATAACTATTGAAGCTCCTACAGAATAAAAAGCTCCTACAGTGCGTTGTCCGACGTTACTATTGTACCAGATTGCAAATTTACTCGGTTGTTTGATTGTTGCTGCTTGATTTTTTGACATAATAAAGAAAGTTTATTTTTTGTTGTTATTAATTTGAGTTATCGTGTTGATTATAATATGTTTAGGATTGCTATTGTTTTACTTGCCAATATAACTTCTCACGCAACGGAAGCCTATAGAGGCACTACGTTTGTTTTGATATTCGTAAGTTACTGTCGAGCATTGTAAATAAGCAGCTACATCTTTCCAACTACCACCACGAACTACTTTTCTTCGCATAATAGCAGGGTCGTCATTTTTTGCTTTATAGTTATAGTGAGGATTCATATCGAGTGTAAATCTACTCAATTCGTCGTCGTATGTGGTAACCGTCCACTCAGCCACGTTTCCGGCCATATCGTATAGTCCGAAGTCGTTTGGCATATAAGTAGCTACTCTACAGGGGTATAGATATCCATCTTCCGTATAATTACCTCTCATAGGTTTGAAGTTTGCCAAGAAACAACCTTTGTAGTCTCTTATATATGGAGCTCCCCAAGGATAGATACTATTGTGTCTACCGCCACGAGCAGCATATTCCCATTCGGCATCGGTCGGCAGACGCCATTCTTGTGCTCTCGGTTGCTGTGCATTACGATAAAGTGATGTACGCCACCAGCAGAAGGCTTGTGCTTGGTCCCAAGATACACCTACCACAGGGAATTCGCCAAATCCGGGGTGAGCAAAATAGTTGTGCATCATAGGTTCGTTGTAAGAGTACGAAAAGTCTCTCATCCACACCATTGTATCAGGATATATATTTATTATCTTCGTCGAGATAAGATCGCTCCTGTGTCGTAATGGTTTGATAATAACCGTATCGCCGATAGAACCGTCTTCGTTTATCCACGAAGAGTCTACTCTTACTTTTGCCTGTGGGTTAAATCCGTTTATATATGGGTTAAACTCGTTGCCTTGGATAGCTGCTTGGTCGTAGTTGACAAATTTGTACTTGTATATCAATATGTGAGAATTGATTTGTCCCTTTTCGATCATATCAGGTCCATAGAAATACATCTGTTGTATGGCATTCCACTTACCTGTTTTTACGTCGTTTTCTTCGTCATATTTAGCATTCCAAGGAATAGTAGTCCTCCAATTCAGAACGCTATCTATAACAGGTCCATCCAACGTATAGTTGGCTCTTTCTTTGAACCACTTGGAAGCCTCTTTTTCGTCGACTTGCTCCATCTCACGAAGTAATTTTGTCCTTACGATAGAGTCTATAACCCATTCAACGAACTGACGATATTCGCCGTTTGTTATCTCGGTCTGATCCATCCAGAAAGCATCTACAGATATATGCCTTTGTGTAGGTAGCAACCCCCAGGTTACAGATTGTTCGTTGGCTCCCATGTTGAAAGAACCTCTCGGAATAAACAACATACCGTATGGTGCTTTTTCCTTTGGAGCTTTATGGTACACTCCGACAAGATGTCCATTGGGTTTGCTACAACTTGTCAATCCTAATAATACTGCCATTGCAATGGCAAAGAATAACTGCTTTTTCATCCTTATATAATGTTTATATTATTGTAAAGTCACAAAATTAATATTTTTATATGATAGTTACTAACGTATACTTTATTCAGTTTATTGTAGTGCGATTTCAATCTTTTCTATTCCGAGTGGCAAAGATAGAAAAAAAATTTTAGATTATATTGCTTTTTTTGCGAAAAAAATCATCGTACATTTTTGTTTGTAAATTTATAAGATGCGTATACTTTTGATTGCCTTGCTTTTATCTCTGAAAAACGAAAACTCATAAGTAGCAAATATTTCGTGAGAACCGAATGTTTTATATATCAGTTTACTTGTAGGTAAGTCGAATGAATATCCTATCTTCATACCTTCGAATAGTTTTATTCCTCCTATTATACAGAAAGAATCTTCTAATCTGTATCCAAGTCCAACCCATATTTTTTCTTTTATATACAGTAGCGCCGATATATGCGATGTCAACGACGTAAAGTCGGTGGTAAATAATATATTGGTTCGTATATTATAATCTTCATTATTCATTTTAAAATCGTATCCTACGTGTGCTTGTAGTAGTGGAGCGGTCTTGAAACTCGATACATCGCCAAGTTTGATAGTAGGAGCGTTGATGTGTGTGAGTGATATACCCACTCTATAGTCTTTGTCGAAATATTGTACTCCCAGTCCTAAGTCGGCTCCTATACCTGTCTGTTTTCCAAGAGGTATAATGGGATCATTGGCTGTATGATATCCATCATCTTGACTGATTTTCGAAATATTGATACTATCGCCATTGCAGATAATGTTTAGAAACCCCAGATTCGCACCTATGCTAATATGCCCTCTCCCAAGGTTGCGTTTGTACGAGTACATGAGTCTTACTTGCTGATTATTAAATACTCCGAATATATCGCTTAAAAAATGTATGCCGACACCGTGTTGCTCATTGAAAAGTTTTAATGGCGAATCTATTAAAAAAGAAGATACAATGGGAGCTCCTGGCATTCCTATCCATTGTGTACGTTGAAACAACGAGGTTTGTATCATTGTCTGCTCGCCTACGTATGCAGGATTTACAAGCGATAGGTTGTGCATATATTGGCTTACTTGGCTGTCGAACTGAGAGAAAACGTTGCTACTTACAGATAGCAATAAAAACAAATTTACTGCAATACGTTTTTTTAAAATGGTTTGCAGTAAGTTGATTAGTAATGTTTTATGTTTGTTCTTGAAAGACAGCACTATTCGTCGGCTTTATTTTATTTTTTAATATTCGTCTTCGTTGAAGAAAAAATCTTCTTTGCTCGGATAGTCGGGCCATATATTTTCGATATTATCGTACGTTTCGCCCTCGTCTTCGATACTTTGTAAGTTTTCTATTACTTCCAAAGGAGCTCCGGTACGCATTGCATAGTCGATAAGTTCGTCTTTTGTCGCAGGCCAAGGTGCATCTTCGAGTTTTGAAGCTAATTCCAATGTCCAATACATAGTATTTTACGATTAAAATGATTTTGTGTTTTATTTAAACTTTTGTTTTGCAATATATTATAGCTTGTGTGTGGTGCTGAAAATAAGGTTGCAAAATTAGTAAAAAAATGAATATTCAAAAGCCCTATTTCTTTTGCTCAAATAGCAAGCCCAAAGAATATAGATAGTCCGATAAACGATTGACATACATTATGATATTGTAGTCGACTTCTTGTTCGCTATTTAGGTCGATTATTCTTCGCTCGGCTCTGCGTGCTATTGCTCTACAAATGTGAGCTATAGACGATATTTCGTTTTCGCCGTAGACGATAAACTCCGTGAAAGGTGGTATGCTATTACTTATTTCGTCGATTTTATTTTCCAATTTACCGATGAGATTGATGTCAAATTCTATCGGCTTGCCTTTGTAGTCGGGTGGGGTAGCGAGAATAGCTCCTACCGAGAATAGCGATTTTTGTATGTCGTGTACAAACGTTTTAGTTGTATCGTCGTCGATTTTGCTCCGCAATAGCCCCATGAAGGAGTTTAGTTCGTCGATAGTACCGTATGCTTCGAGTCGTTTGTCGGCTTTAGATACTCGTTTTCCTCCAAGTAACGATGTTTGTCCTTTGTCGCCTGTTTTAGTGTAGATTTTCATATTGTAAGTAGTCAATTAAAATGTTAGCTTGTATATCTGTGTCTGAAAATTATTTTTCGCAAATATAATACCAAAATCGAAAAAGTCTATGAAAATTTTCGATCTCCCGATTCTTTTTAATCTATTCCACTGTTTGCTGTTGTTGTAAATATTATTTATACAAATGATTACGTCAGACGATTGAATCGATTCGTCGGGTAGGGTACCGATATCTGCTATATATACGAAATCGTAGCCGTCTATATTGTCTCTGCCCGTCATATCGACGTTAATATTTTCACATAGCCCTAAAAGCCTCTCTATATCTTTGTCTCTACTGATGAAAAGTACGTTTTTTCTTTTATAGTAATTTATTATTCTGTATATCAGCTTTAAATATTTTTCCTCTTTGTCTGAGTGGGCTATATTTTCTATAGCCTTGTAGCTGTAGTATGGGTTTTTCTCGTTTACGACGTTGGTAATAAAATCGAATACAAACGGGGAATGTATACCGAAACCTTTGGAGCTATTGGATGTTATGCGGTGTCTTAGGCGAGCCAATATCTTTTTCGGTCTATTGTGCATAATACTATTATTGTTCTTGAATATCATTGTATTATATATTGCGTTTTTGCTCTGCAAATATATAATATTTTCTCTGTTTGTGTAAGTGCCGACGGGTTTGAAGAACTTCGGCAGCTCGGGCTGCTGCGGTATAATGCGGGCAGGGATATAGATACATACGACTGCTATCTGAGCGAGGTAGACATAACGGGCAGCTGTATGCAGGCACAGACAAACTGTGCGATGAGGTACAACCTATCGGAAAAGGCTATACAGGTGATAGTGTATGGCTTTGAGAATAGACTGCGAGGGGTATGAAGATGTGCGGTATATCAGAATATCACACCGGCACCACCTGCTACTCCACCATATATGGAAGCATCGTCTTTGCTATCGGACGAGCCGTAATCGTCTGACTTGACGAATATAGAAGCAAGAATAGCAAAAACGGCAAAACTAATGG
Source organism: Porphyromonadaceae bacterium (assembly GCA_905372135.1). GTDB lineage: Bacteria > Bacteroidota > Bacteroidia > Bacteroidales > Paludibacteraceae > F0058. The sequence continues at coordinate 8,944 of CAJPNS010000057.1, forward strand.
ATAAAAATTTAGCCATAAATACAATGAATTCTGTCATAGCTATATGCGTGATTTGAATGATTAATTACACTGCAAAGATATAAATAAAAAATAGCAATAACCAAATATTTAACGAAAAAACATACAGAAAAAACGAGTGACAGAAGACGGTACGGAGCGAGATAAAGAAGCAGAACGAACAGGCGGGTAGCCTGAAGCAGCTAAAATCGGAGCTATCGCTGATGAGAGCTCAATACGAAAATATATCGGAGGCGGGACGTAACACGGCACGTGGGCATGAGCTATGTGGAATATTTGAACCGGATTTTTTTGTTACCATTCCAATACAAAAAAATAGTACCTTTGCACATTGATAAAATATTTATAGTCTTATGGATTTTAAAGCAAATGAAGGAAAAAATCTTGCCATAGAGATAAATGGAGAAAAATGGCTTAGGATACCTATTCATACTCACGTTGTTATGCGAGACGACGATATATTTTCGGATGTTGTCGATAAATATACGAAAGATATTAGGCAGGCGGGAGATATCGTTTTTTGTAGTGAAAAAATAATTGCCATCACTCAGGGACGTTCCTATCCTATATCGGAAATCAAGCCGTCGGCATTAGCTAAATTTTTGGTGAAGTTTGTGTATAAATCGCCTCACGGCATAGGTTTGGGTAGCCCTTACACTATGCAGTTGGCTTTGGAAGACGTCGGTATACCTCGTATACTATTGGGTTGTGTAGCAGCCGCTTTGACTAAACCGTTCGGTGTGAGAGGTGTATTTTATAAGGTTTGTGGTAAAAAGGCTTACGCCATAGACGGTCCTTGCGACTATACTCTGCCGCCTTACAATAAATATGCTAAAAAAGCACCGCTAAAACCCAATAAGGTAGCCCGAGAGATGAAAAATAAACTTGGCAACGAGTTTATTGTTTTAGATGCCAACGACTTGAATGTCGATATCCTAGGAAAATCTTCCAAAAGCCTCGACGATAAGTTTTTGAAAGCACTTTTCAAAGACAATCCTTTGGGACAGTCGTCGCAACAAACGCCGATAGCTATTGTACGTAAAGCATAGTATTGATAACTAACGATATAATTACAATGGTTAATACGCTCAACTATATTGTTTGGAATGTAAGCCCCGAAATATTTTCTATCGGACCTGTTACACTGCGTTGGTATGGATTGCTCTGGGGTATAGCTATTTATATTGCCTTTTGGGTAGTAAACAAAATATTTACCTATGAGAAACGTCCCACAGATTGGTCGGAAAAAATGTTTTTGTATGGCGCTATCAGTCTTATCGTGGGAGCAAGATTGGGACATTGTCTGTTTTATGGTGCCGGAGGCGACTTTTGGTACTATTACAAAAATCCTATAGAGATTATCAAAGTATGGGAAGGCGGGCTGTCGTCGCATGGAGGAGCCATTGGACTACTTATAGGTATGTGGTTGTATACTAAGAATGTAACTAAGAAGTCTTATCTCTATGTATTGGATCGACTTGTAATAGGTGTTGCCATAGGAGCTACTTTTATAAGGCTTGGCAATTTGATGAATTCCGAAATTTACGGAGAAACTACTGCTTTGCCTTGGGGCTTCATATTTGTAAGAGACGGGCAGACAGAACCAAAACATCCGACTCAGATTTACGAAATGCTTTATTGCCTTGTTACTTTTGCTGTTACTATGGTAATGTATTGGAAATACAAGGCTTATCGTAGGCGGGGACTGATATTTGGTGTTATGCTTATCATTATATTCCTTACGCGGTTTTTACTCGAATTTATCAAGAATCCACAAGAACCGTTCGAAGTCAATATGTTGCTCAATATGGGGCAAATACTGAGTCTTCCTCTTATAATATGGGGTATAATACTTATTATTAGAGCTTTGATGCGACCTGCCGAACTCGAAGATTTCGAACGAACGCCGACTAAAAACAGTAAAAAGATATAAGTAACGAAAAGAAAGATACATACTTATGTATCTTTTCTTTTATAATGAATCGTATTTGTGCGTTGTGAGTAAAATATATGTTTTTAACCCCGACCATGAACTATCTTTGGCAAGCGACGACAATAACTTCCAGCCAAAGAAAAACGTAACTCGTTTACAGAAAGATTTGGCGCTCTTGCCTTTATGGCTCGAAGATGATTGCTTGGTTTTACAGAGCGATACCGATATCTATTGGCGGGATATTGCCGATAGGTTTGGGCTCAAATATCTTTTGACTCCGTATATCGATTATTCGGCGCTGACCGAGGTGTGTGCTTGGGGGTGGAATAAGCAGATTTGCAATAAATTGGTACGAAGAGGAGTTCATTGTAGCCTTTTACCCGACTCAAATAGCCTGACACTTATCAGACGTCTCACAGAAAGAAATACGGCTGTGGAGGCTATGAAATATCTTATTTCCAATATTTCCGATAAATATTTGAAATATCTTCCGCACCTATTGCCCGAATTGCTTGTCTCTTCGGCGGATGTAGAGCATTTTGTCGCTCGACATATCGATGTGGTACTGAAAACACCTCTTAGCTGTAGCGGTAAAGGTCTCTATTTTGTGAAACACCACCGCCTTAATGATAGCTATTTGAGACGAGTAGAACGTCTACTTGAGCAGCAAAGATATTTGGTTGCCGAAAATCGCTATAATGTGGTATCCGATTTTGCGATGGAGTTTTCGACCGATTCCGACACGGTAACATTCGTAGGTTACTCGCTATTTGCCACTAAGGGAAATGCTTACGACCACAATATATTAATGTCCGACTCCGAAATCGAACGACGGCTTACTGAGCTAATTCCCTTAGATTTGCTGCGTGCCGTGCGTTCGAGTATCGTTGAGTTCGTTCTCGCCAATATTTCTCCTTTGTATCGAGGGTATCTTGGTGTGGATATGTTTGTGTATGAATGCGAAGGGAACTATTTCCTGCATCCTTGTGTAGAGATAAACCTACGTCCGACGATGGGGCTTGTGGCAAACCATTTTTATAAAAACTATGTAGCCGAAGGGAGAAAAGGTATTTTTAGTGTCGATTTTTTCGATGATGCTTCGTCTTTGCAAAGCGACCACAAACTGAGGCAAAAGAGTACTCCTGCCGAAATCGTTGATAGAAAACTATATAGCGGGTATTTGTCGTTGTGTCCAATCAAAAACGATACACAATACAGAGTTCGTGTAGAGATTTTGTAAAAAGGTTGTAAGTGACTATAACGCTTACACGCTTCAACATTCCCATTTTGTGCTTGCACAAAACAGATCGGCCTACGCGCCGAGACGGGTACCCGCTTGTGCGAATGTGAGCGAAGAAAAACGTCGAACTGTCTGAGCCGTAGGCGAGTTTTCGACGTTCA
>CAJPNS010000058.1 GCA_905372135.1 Porphyromonadaceae bacterium
TAGAAGTATCTTTGAATCCCTTTTGCAGAAACTCTCCCCGTGCCGCTTGCAGAATACGACGGTGTATGTCGTCTTTATACGATGTTCGTACCATATTTTCTATGATTTTTCGAAACGCAAAGATATAAAAAAAATGAACACTGTTCATTTTTTTCGTATTAATTGTTCTTATTGATAGGAATTACTAATACTTTTACCGTAACACCTCCTTTCGGACGACGATATATGGAAATAGTATTAATTTTGCCTGCCGTATAAAAATATATAAATGTCGCAACTAACTGTAATACTTGTAATCGTAGGCTATTTGGCTGTATTGATGTTATTTTCGTATTTCACCTCGCGCCACAGCCGTAGCAACAACGATTTTTTCGTAGCCTCACGCCGCTCGAAGTGGTATCTGGTGGCTTTCGGTATGATAGGTTCTTCGGTTTCGGGTATATCGCTTGTGGCGGTACCGGCTATGGTGGCTACCGCCAAGTTTACGTACCTACAAATGTGTCTGGGCTTTGTAGTCGGTTACATAGTGGTAGCCACAGTGCTTCTCCCCATATTCTATCGCAACAACCTGACGTCGATATACGGCTATCTCAGAGAGCGTTTCGGCAGTAATACTCATCGTACGGGAGCTTGGCTTTTCATTGTGTCGAAGATTGTTACCTCTGCCTCGAAGCTATATGTAGCGGTACTTGTGCTACATACATTCTTGTTCTCATCGTGGAATATCCCGATATGGCTTACCGTCGTTATATGTGTGTGTATGATTTGGTTGTATACGTTTCGTGGCGGTATCAAGACCATAGTATTTACCGATGCTTTACAGTCGCTTGTACTTATCGTTACCATAATATTGATGATAGCCAATATGATGCAATTGTCGGGTTGGTCGTTATCCGAGTCGGTCGGTAGGGTAGTGGGCAGTGGTCTGAGCCGAACGTTTGTCGTCGACGATTTTGTGAGCGATAGGAATTTCTTCAAACAGTTTTTCAGCGGGATATTTATAGTCGTCGCCATGACAGGGCTATCGCAAGATATGATGCAGACGACTCTCTCTTGCCGCAATCTGTCGGAAGCTCGCAAGAATATGTTGCTGTATGGCAGCTGTTTCGTACCGTTCAATCTGCTTCTGCTCTTTCTCGGTGCTCTTATGATAATATTTTCGACGCAAACGGGCATAGTACTGCCCGAGAATCTAAACTCGTTGGTACCGATGTTTGCAGCCGACTATTTTCTGCCTGTTGTGGCTATAATGTTCGTAGTAGGTATTATAGCTGCTACATTCAACTCGGCAGATTCGGCTATGACCGGTATTGCGACTATCTTTTTCGTAGATATCCTTCGCCATACCGACAACGAAAACAGTTCGGTAAGACTCCGACAAATAGTATATTTAGCTACCTGTGTGGTTTTCGTATTGGTTATATTGATGTTCGATAGTATCAAAAACCGTAATCTTCTCGATACCATATATACCATAGTAGGTTACGCATACGGTCCGCTTCTGGGCTTATTTGCCTTTGGACTTTTCACCCGATGGCAAATCAAAGACCGAATACTGCCTTTCGTAGCAATACTTTCGCCCCTTCTTACTTATGCGGTATCTGCCGGTACAATGTATTTTTTCGATTACAAATTTGGATATGAACTATTGTTGCTCAATAGCTTTTTTATGTTTGTAATGCTGCTCGTAATACGACGTAAATAGATATTGTCTGTTAAGACATTCGCCACCGACGGTTGTTTATTCCCACTCTATCGTTGCGGGTGGCTTGGAGGTAATATCGTATATGACACGATTGACGCCTTTGACTTCATTTACTACCCTGCGGCTGACCGTCTCGAGTACGTCGTAAGGTATACGTGCCCACTCGGCAGTCATACCGTCTATCGAGGTAACCGCTCTGATGGCAATGGCGTAATCGTATGTTCGCTCGTCGCCCATTACACCGACGCTCTGTATATTGGTAAGCACGGTGAAATATTGCCATATATCTTTGTCTAAGCCTGCTTTTACTATCTCGTGGCGAAGTATTGCGTCGCTGTTGCGTACTATCTCGAGGCGTTCGTCGGTAATAGTGCCGATGATACGTATGGCAAGCCCCGGTCCGGGGAATGGTTGCCGCCACACTATATCATGAGGGATACCGAGGGCTTCTCCCAGAGCACGCACCTCGTCTTTGAATAGCTTGCGGAGTGGCTCTATGAGCTTAAACTTCATATCTTTGGGTAGCCCGCCTACGTTGTGATGCGTCTTAATAGTCTGTGCCGTATTGGTACCGCTTTCGACGACATCGCTGTATAGCGTGCCTTGTGCCAAGAAGTCGAACTCTCCGAGTTTCTTCGACTCCTCGTCGAAACAGTAGACAAACTCTCCGCCGATGATTTTACGTTTTTCTTCGGGGTCGGCTACTCCTTCGAGTTTACCGAGGAATCTCTGCTTGGCGTCGATTTTCACCACATTGATGCCAAACAAGTCGCCACAGGTCTGCATTACCTGCTCGCCTTCGTTCTTACGCAGCAATCCGTGATCGATAAACATACAGGTGAGTTGTGCTCCAATGGCTTTTTGCAGCAATACAGCTACAACAGTGGAGTCTACTCCGCCGCTAAGCCCGCAAAGCACCTTGCGGTCGCCCACCGTACGGCGTATCTCTTCGACCTGCATATCTATATAATTGCCCATCGTCCAGTTGTTTTGGGCACGACATATCTTGAATACGAAATTTCTGATTATATCGTTGCCGTAAACCGAATGCCTTACCTCCGGGTGGAACTGCACGCAGTATATACGTCTATCTTCGTTGCACACAGAGGCTACTATGCCGTTGTCGCTCTTGGCAACGAGTCTGAATCCGACGGGCAACTCGGTAACAGAGTCGCTGTGGCTCATAAATACGTCTTGGTGCTCGGGGAGCCTGTCGAACAGCATACAACGGTCTACAATATTTATTCCCATCTTACCGTACTCTTTGGTAGCCCCTCTGCCTATGGTACCTCCGAAGTGCTTCGAGGTGAGCTGCATACCGTAGCAAATACCCAGGATTGGTATGCCGAGGTCGAATAGTTTGGGGTCGCACGTAAAGGCATCTTTTTCGTAAACACTCTTCGGACCTCCCGAAAAGACTATCCCTCTGACGTTGTCCATCTTCGATATTTCGTCTGCCGTAATGGTATGGGGCAGAAGTTCGGAAAATACACCCATCTCGCGTATCCTGCGAGCTATGAGCTGATTGTATTGACTACCAAAGTCGAGAACAAGTATTTTGTCGTATTGCATTGTATATTAATTCTATATGAGTTTGTTATAAATTGGCGCAAAGTTAGGCATAAATTTTGACTCCTGCAATTATATCCTACTTGCCAAGGAAAGAGTCTTTTACAGGGTTATTGCTTGTTGTTGCGTTTTTTCCAACTGTCGAGAGCCTTGTAGTACTCGGCAGCATATTTAAGATGTTCGTCGTATGTGGTAGCAAAGTTGTGTTCGCCGTTCATTTCGGGTTTGGCACACATGTAGAGGTATTTATGATGCTTATAGTCGAGTACGGCATCTATCGCCTCTACGGATGGTATTCGTATCGGTCCGGGTGGTAGTCCGGCATAGATATAGGTATTGTATGGCGAATCGATACGGGTATATGAGTGTAATACCTGATTGATTGTGAAGTCGTTGAGTGCGTAGCGTGCCGTAGGGTCTGCTTGCAGTTTCATTCCTATCTTCAGTCGGTTGATGTATAGGCCTGCTATTGTGGGTTTTTCGTGAGTTTTGTTGGTCTCTTCGTCGACGATAGACGATAGTATCGATACCTCTATCGGAGAGAGTGGTATCTTCGAGGCTTTGGCTCTCCTGCCCTTGATATCCCAGAATCGGTCGTACTCTTTTTTCATCTTATCGAACCACTCTTCGGGCGTTATCGTCCAATATACTTCGTAGGTATTGGGGATAATCATAGCCAGACAGTTGTGTGAGTCGAAGCCGTAGCGAGCCAGAAACTCATTGTCGCCGAGTAGGTGCTGCAGTCTGAGCGAATCGATATTGGTCTGCTTGCAGATACGTGCTACGAGTTGGCTTTTGAGCCTTACGGAGGGGATACTGAGTTTTATCGGTGTCTGGTAGCCTTTGTATATGTTGTTAAGGAAACGAATGTTCGACACACCGCTACCGATTCGGTATGCTCCTGCTTTGATACGGTCTTTGGGGCGATATATCTTCGCCATTACCGAGAAAGTGAAGGTGTTTTTCAATATGCCTCTCTTTATAAGCATATTGCGTACGCTATCTATCGAAGTGTTATCGTGTTTTATATATACAAAGTTGTCGCTACTTTCGACGTCGTTGCCGAAGTTTGGCTTGAGGGCAATCCAGTAGCCGAGTATTGCAGCTAAGGCAGATATTAATAGTAATATTGCCGAAAAAGTCTTTTTCATTGGAGGCTTTCGTTGCTGTGTGAGGCGTCTTTTTTCGACGAAAAGAATCTATCGAATGTGGTATTGAAGTCTCTGCGGTAGAATATTATTAATAATATTACTCCTACCGTTATACAGCTATCGGCGAAGTTGAATACGGGGCTGAAAAATACCTCTCCTCCCAACCAAGGCACCCACGACGGGAATACAAATAGCGGACAGTAAATCATATCGACCACTTTCCCCGCCATGAACGGCGCATATCCGCCACCGTCGGGGAAGATAGCCGCTACCTCGAAAGGAGTACTCTGTGAAAATATAAGACCATAAAACATGCTATCGACTATATTGCCTATGGCACCCGTAAATATCAGACAGATACACATAATGTATCCCATACGGTGCTCTGCTCTAAGAAGGCGTATGATATAGTAAAGCACGAACCCGCTTACTATGATGCGAAATAGTGTAAGAAATATCTTATTGCCCAAGACGAGCCCGAAAGCCATACCGGGATTTTCGATGAAGTGTATATGCAGCCAGCCGAAAACCTCAATATCGCCGTACAAGACCATATTGGTTTTCACTATTATCTTGGTAACTTGGTCGATGACAAGCAGTAAGACGATAAATAATACAGTACCGATAGATTTTTTCATACTTATGGCGTTTTGCTCCTCTGGTCTATGGCTCTGGCGGTAGTCGAACATAACGGACATCCGCTAATACCTGTGTAATAGGTTGTTAGGAATGGGGGCTGTTGGTTATTTTCGTGCCTCTTTTGCCTCTACCGTCAGTGTGGCGTGGGGCACTGCTCTGAGACGTTCTTTGGGTATGAGCTTACCTGTCTGGCGACATATACCGTAAGTCTTGTTTTCTATCCTTATCAGAGCTGCCTCGAGGTGCTGTATGAACTTCATTTGTCGCTGAGCAAGCTGTCCCGATGCCTCTTTGAGGTGAGTAGCTGCGCCCTCTTCGAGATTTTTGTATGTGGGCGAGGTGTCGGTAACGTCGTTGCCGTCGGTATTGCTAATATACGAACGCAGTTCGTTGTATTCGCGCCTGGCGGCATCGAGTTTTTCTTCTATTATCTGGCGAAACTCTTCGAGCTCGGCATCGGAGTATCTGGTCTTTGTCGTACTTGTTTGGTCTTTCACTGCAAGCTATTTTGTTTGATTATTAATGAATTAATGTGTCGAGGAATCGACGTGCAAAGTTAATAAAAAAAACGTTCCTGCAGCTAAAAGTTTTTCTTGTACCCTACAAATAGGTATAAGTGAGTCTATTGCTCGGGTTGTTGGTCTACTTGCCAGTCGGTCGGATGTATGGGCTTATATGCCGAGTACTCTTCGGAGATTGCCTACGTTGCTCTCCCAGAGTTGCTTGTCGTCGTCGAGGTCTTGCGGCAAAGAGAAGTCGGTAATAGTGAACGAGAGCGTACCGGTAAGCTCGTTTTTCGATATATTAAATTCGAAAAACTCTCTGTTTGCCATACCTTCCCAGTGGAAACGGATATGTTCTTGCTGTTTGATGTTCACTATATCGGCTTTTTGTTTCTGTACGCCCCACTCGAATAGAATGGTGTCGGATTCGGTGTATTCTACCTTGTCGGCAAACCATTTGGCAAGTCCTTCGGGGGTAGATAGCATATCCCATAGCGCAGATACCGAGCTATCGGGCAAGAGAAATTCGAGTGTATATTGTTGTTTTTTCATTTTTCACATATTTGTTCTGTGTTATTGGATGTTTGCTTTTCAGTCGAGCGATACGAAAGCAAATGGCAACATATCGGCGATACTATCGATGAGATAAATCTCTTGAGTGCCGTACAAGATTACTTTGATTTTCGTGTTATATCTGATTTCGCTCTCGAGGAGTGCCTGCCTGCAACTTCCGCATGGGCAGATAGGGCGGGGTAGCATACCGTTTTTGTTTCGGGCGGCGATAGCGATGGCTATGGGCGGGGTATCGGGATAGTGAGCATTGGCGTAGAACATTGCCGTACGCTCGGCACACAATCCCGATGGATAGGCGATATTTTCTTGGTTGCTGCCGCAAACTATAGTGCCGTCGGCGAGCAATACCGCTGCTCCGACCGAGAACTCTGAGTAGGGGGCGTAGGCTTTTGCCGTCTCTTGCCGTGCATGCTCTATGAGAGACTGCATCTGAGGCGAAAGTTCCTCGAAATCTGCTTTTGAATACTCTATTTTTAAATTATTTTTTTGCATAGTGTAAACGTGCTTTTTGATTTTTTGCGAAGTTAATATTTTTTTTTCAGAAAAAACTCTTTTACACAGATTGCATTTCGAGCAAAAAGATGTACCTTTGCACCTCATAACACTAATTCGTTTTATAAATAAGAAAACAACACAGATAAAATGGGACTCTTTCCATCGTTTACCCAAGAGATAGCAATAGATTTAGGTACTGCCAATACGGTAATCACAAGCAATGGCCGTATCGTAGTAGACCAGCCTTCGATTATCGCTATCGATACACGTACAGAGAAACTTGTAGCTATAGGCGACACTGCTCGTAAGATGCACGAGCGTACACACGACCGTATAAGGACAATTCGTCCGCTCAAAGACGGAGTCATAGCAGACTTCAGGGCGGCAGAGCTAATGATAAGGGGTATGATACGTATGATACCCAATAGAAGCTCCATCTTTCGGTCGACTCTGCGTATGGTGATAGGTATTCCTTCGGGTAGTACGGAGGTAGAGATACGCGCTGTAAAAGACTCTGCAGAGCAAGCCGGAGGCAGAGAGATATTTTTGCTTTTCGAGCCTATGGCGGCGGCTCTGGGTATAGGTCTCGACATTGAGGCGCCCGAAGGTAATATGGTAGTCGATATCGGGGGTGGAACCACCGAGATAGCCGTGCTTTCGCTCGGAGGTCTCGTTACCGATAGATCGCTCAAAATAGCAGGCGATGAGTTTACTGCCGATATTATGGAGTATATGAGCCGACAGTACAATATGAAAGTGGGCGAGAAGACAGCAGAACTCATAAAGATAAATGTAGGTGCGGCTACTACTTCGCTTCCGAAAGATTTGGAGCCGGAGGTATATATGATACACGGACCCAACAGGTCGTCGGCTCTGCCTATGGAGACACCCGTAACGTATGCCGAGATAGCACACTGCCTCGATAAGTCTATTTCGCGTATCGAGACTGCAATACTATCGGCTCTGGAGGCTACTCCGCCTGAGTTGTATGCCGATATTGTGCGTAATGGTATATATCTTGCAGGTGGTGGGGCTCTGCTTCGAGGTTTGGCGAAGCGTTTTTACGACAAGATACAGATACCGTTCCACGTAGCCGAAGACCCATTGAGGGCTGTGGCTCGAGGCACGGGTATAGCTCTGCAGAATACGAGCAAGTTTCAGTTTCTTATGAGATAATATGCTGATATTTAATTATAAAATAAAACAATCGACTATAATGGCAAAACAAAATAGGATAAATGCACTTTTCGGCATACGATACCCTATAATATCGGGCGGTATGGTGTGGTGTAGCGGCTGGCGACTCGCCTCTGCCGTAAGCCAAGCAGGAGGACTTGGCCTGATAGGTGCGGGCAGTATGCATCCTGAGCTATTGCGTGAGCATATCGTTAAATGCAGAGAAGCTACCGACAAACCGTTCGGAGTGAATGTGCCGTTGCTTTATCCCGAAATAGAAACTATAATGAAGATTATAGTCGAGGAGCGTGTGCCGATAGTATTCACATCTGCCGGCAACCCGAAGACTTGGACTCGAAAGCTAAAAGACGAAGGTATAAAGGTGGCTCACGTGGTATCGAGCAGTAAGTTTGCAGCTAAATGCGAAGAAGCCGAAGTAGATGCCGTAGTAGCCGAAGGTTTCGAGGCGGGCGGACACAACGGAGCCGAAGAGACTTCGACTATGGTGCTTTTGCCTCACGTCAGACGGCAGATAAGTATCCCGCTCATAGCAGCCGGCGGTATATCTACGGGCGAAGCTATGCTTGCAGCGATGGCACTTGGTGCCGAAGGGGTGCAGGTTGGCACTCGATTTGCGCTGACTGCCGAGAGTTCGGCAAGCGACGAGTTCAAACGTATGTGTACCGAACTCAAAGAGGGCGATACTATGCTCGCACTGAAGAAAGTGGGGGCTACACGACTCATAAAAAACCCTTTCTACGACCGTGTGAAAGAGGCAGAAGACAGAGGCGCCTCCAAAGAGGAACTCAGAGAACTGCTCGGACGCGGACGTGCCAAGAAAGGTATATTCGAGGGCGACCTGACAGAAGGAGAGCTCGAAATCGGGCAGATAGCTTCGCTCATAACAGACATACCTTCGGCCGAAGAGGCTTTGAATAAGATAGTAAGAGAATACAACGCCAAGGTAAGAGAGTCGTTCGAGACATTTGAGTAAATCATTAGCCTATGGCGGTTTATGGTATCGACGTAGAGAGTGAATGACAAAGATTTCTCATGTTTTTTATTCCGCTAAGGAATGATATTTTTTTGTTAAATGGCTTATTGACTGCGACAGCTCGATAAGCCTTTTAGTTCTAAAGTATGAAGCGTAAATACACTATAAATGAGCGTTATAAGCATATCGTCGATTGGTTTGTCGAAAATAGGGGACATCAGACGACGGAGCTCAAGTATGCAAGTGATTTCGAGTTGCTTATGGCAGTAATCTTATCGGCTCAGTGCACCGATAAACGAGTAAATACGGTAACTCCGAAGCTTTTCGAGCGTTATCCCGATGTTCGGTCGATGGCTAGTGCAGACTATGGCGATGTGTTCAAACTTATACAGTCGGTATCGTACCCCAATAGCAAGGCTCGCTATCTCGTCGATTCGGCAAGGACGATAGTGCAGTGTTTCGGCGGACGTATACCCGAAAGAGTCGAAGAGCTGCAGCAGCTACCCGGAGTAGGCAGGAAGACTGCCAACGTCATAGCCTCAGTCGTTTTCGGTCAGCCACGAATGCCCGTAGATACACATATATTCAGAGTGGCACGTAGAATAGGACTATCCGACGGCAATACGCCACTTAAGGTCGAGATCGAACTGACTTCGCACATTCCGACCGAATACATAGCCGATGCCCACCATTGGCTGCTGCTGCACGGGCGCTACGTCTGTAAGGCACGAACTCCACTCTGCACGGAATGCGGTATCGCAGAGTGGTGCCAGTATTTTGGCGAAACAAGCAGCAAAACAGCAGAGTAGGGTAGGAGATAGTAAAGACCTATTTATTGCCCTGTAAATCAAGTTTTTCCCCTAAAAGATAGCTCGCAAAAGAGTCTGTACATCAAAAAAAAGGCTGCCTCCGCAGTGGAAGCAACCTCTATGTATGCTCGGGTAAGCGACTATCGAGCCACTCTTTCGAGCCACTTTACCATACTGAGCATCACGAGCATCGACATGCCTGTGGCGCCGACAAACACAAGCCAGCACGCCCAGATAGGAACGCTCGTATATAGTATACCGCCGATGAAAAGCAGTGCGTTGCCTATCGCCGTAGCAGCGAGCCAGCAGCCCTGCATAAGCCCCTGCAAATGAGGAGGAGCCACCTTCGACACAAATGCAAGTCCAAGCGGCGAAATGAAGAGCTCGGCTACCGTCAGGATGAAGTAGAGCCCTATCATAACGAAAGGAGTTACCTTAATTGCAGAAAGAGCTTCTGCCGACATCGAACTCAATGCGTCTTTTGCGGGAAGTGTCAGAGAGAAAAGCATCAAAAATACGTATGCGAGCGAAGCGATGCCCATACCGATACCAATCTTCATCGGTGTCGACACTTCTTTGCCCCTCTTTTTGAGAAATCCGAAGAACCACATGATAAGCGGTGTCAACGAAACCACAAAGAACGGATTTACACACTGAAATATCTCTGCACCCTTGATAGTGGTGAAACCAAGATTGATATTTATCACGTCGAGATTCACGTAGTCGCGAGCGAAATAGGTGAGCGAGTAACCGTTTTGGTGGAACGAGAGCCAGAAGAAGATAACCACTCCGAATACTGCGAAAAGTGCGTATATTCTTTGCCTAATCTCGTCGGCAGACATCTTGATTTCTTCTTTCGAATGGGTAGCCTTGTCGGCATTTTGGCTCTTGCGTGCAGCAGGGTCGGGAAATTTGTTCTTGTTTATCACAAAAATGATGAGCGAAACCACCATCATCAGCACTGCCGCCATAAATGCGTACTGAAATCCCCTACTGAATACGTTCAGATAGTCGCCCACGAATGTAGCGATGTCGGTCGGCTGAGTGCCACCGAGACTCACTTGGCTTGCGTAGGTCGTAAGTTTCTCCATATCGCCGGCTGCCATAGCATCGCCCTGAGCGAGGTACTTATGGCAGAGTTCGGGTAGAGCTGCGTTGTAATCGAAGTGGTTTACCTTCAACCACCAGTTCCTTACGCCGATAGCTATCCAAGGAGCGAAGAAACCGCCGATATTGATAAACATATAGAATATCTGAAAACCGGACTCACGTCTGTCTGCATATCTCGGGTCGTCGTACATCTGACCCACCAGAGCTTGCAGATTGCCCTTAAATAATCCGTTACCGAAAGCAATGACGAGCAATCCGAAGCACGTCAGAGCCAAATAGAGAGGCAGCGATGGCACGGGGGTCGGAGTAGGCACCGCGATGATGACATATCCGAGCGACATCACTACAATGCCGACCAAAATGGTCAACTTATATTTGCCCGTTCGGTCGGCAATAATGCCTCCGACGAGGGCAAGTAAGTAAATAGAGGCATAAAAAGCCGAATACACATAACCTGTCGTCTTCTCGTCGAGCCCAAATTTGGCTGAGATAAACAACGTTAAGATTGCCATCATAATATAAAAGCCAAAACGTTCGCCCATATTGGCAAGAGCTGCGGCAATCAGTCCTTTTGGATGATTCTTGAACATAAATACTATTCTTTTTGTTTATTAAATTAATATAGTTTGATAATAGTCTTACTCATTACTCTCTCCTCGTCAGTTCCCTTCTGCCGCTATCTTGTTTTTTAGCGGATTGGCATACATCTCGAGCATCTTTTCTCGGCAAAAAGCCTTATCGACTTGCCGTAGCTCTATCTTTGCTATCTGCTGCTCGATATATGCAGAGAAATTATCCTTTTCTTCTTCGGTATAATTGCTCTCGAAGCGGCTGCTTCCCTCTGCGAGGTCGAATGCTATGTAGTTTGTCTTGAATATTTTGTACGCACGGTGTATCCTTGTGTCGATAGCTTCGGCTACTCGCCGTACCTCTTCGTTGCGTGGCAATCGTTCGGCGGCGATTCGGTCGAGCTCTTCGTCGATTGGTGGTATAAAGGCATAGTGTATCTCCGAGGCAGCCCCCAGAGCCCCTATTTGCATACTCAGTACGTCGTCGGCAGCAGATTTTACGAAATTTTCGTCGTCGCGTCGCTGCTGTAGCTCGTTGGCTTTCATATAATCGCACACGTCGTACTCGTACGAT
>CAJPNS010000059.1 GCA_905372135.1 Porphyromonadaceae bacterium
TCTCTCCGTCGCCCGAAATAAGCCAGTCTAACGAGATGTTGGGGAAAGCCTTTTTTATTTTTATTACGTTGTCTATCGACAGGTTGCCTGCATTGTTTTTGAGCTGTGTCAGTGCCGATGGACTTATTCCTGTCTTACTTGCAAAATCGGACTGCGTCATCTGAAGGCTCTCTATAAACCTAAATATTCTACTGTGCATAATTATAGATATTAGTTATAAAAACGAATTTACAAAGATAAATAAAAATCCATATATGCAAAAACATAAATACAAATCCCATTTTACCATTCTAAATTCATTCATATAAAAAACGAATCATACTTATGAACGCCGAAAGTTTATAGCAGCAACCAAATTCGGTACGAAATGTCAAGTATCAACCACTCAGCAAGGGCGAGTATTCGATAGATATACCACAAGTTCGATTATTGTAGCTAACTCATATTTATAAAATGGCTTAATCATACTGCGAATGGCTTTATTTTACTACTAAAGTAGCTCTATTTGCATATTATCGAGCGAAAACAGCCATCAATCATCAAGTAAGACATATTTCGATGATTATAAGCATACTAACTATTT
Organism: Porphyromonadaceae bacterium; assembly: GCA_905372135.1. Taxonomy (GTDB): domain Bacteria; phylum Bacteroidota; class Bacteroidia; order Bacteroidales; family Paludibacteraceae; genus F0058. Next base: position 584 of record CAJPNS010000059.1, read on the forward strand.
AAATTAAAAAAAACTACTATCATATAGGCTTTTAGCTGCGAATAGACCGTATTTATAGAGAAAATAGGGGAATAAATAAATATCTATGAATTGCCTCGATTTCGGCTTACAATTACTTTTCGCCTCCTACCAAGAGGTATGGAGTATTAGATTATTACTCTTTTTTTTAGTCATATAATCTTTTAGATTATATATTACAATATAAATACACTGATAAAGTGCATTTTATGCAATAAAAAACAATGAAAATACAGACATATACATATCCATAAACGCACCTTACGATATCAATCTATTCTATTAGATTATATATATAGTATAACGTACTGATTATTTGATATATAAATATGCAAATATCGGAATGTTAAACATATATCTTTATCGTTGAGCGTCTCTTTATTTATATGAAACGTTTCTGTTGAATGATATAAATACCCTACTATACTGTATATGAATTTCGAGGATTTATATTTATAAACATGCTAAATGTAATGTATTTTGAACTGTTGTTTTTATATTTATAAACGTGGTTTGCTATAATATTTATACTATCAGGTGAGAAATATTACTTGCACTATAAATCGTTCTACAATGCGATATTTGGCGTACGATTTTTTTCTTATCGGAAATATCGCCTCTACAGCAATCTTATTAATCATACCAATCGCACTAACCTACCTCATATACTTGTGTGGAAACAAAACATCTGTAAAATACTATATTTTAAGTATTGCCCGATTACCGCACAGCAGATAATTTTGCAAACTGAAACCATTCCCATAAGTAAACCCAAAAATAATATATATATGAAGTATTTAATCAACATTTTGTTGGTTACATTTGTTTTATGTAACCAGTCATTGTGGGCGGAAGAGGTGAAAAAGCCGCCCAAAGGTAGCGATGCCAATATCATCGGAGATGTAAAAAATGCCAAAACGGGCGAACATATGCCGTATATAAATATATCGGTCAAAAACACCGTTCTTGGCACCTCTACCGATGCTACGGGGCATTATTTTCTGAAAAACTTACCCACAGGTAAGATTGTGCTAAAAGCAAGTGCTTTGGGTTATAAGACTGTCGAAAAAGAGACCGAGATAAACCCCAACGAGACGCTTGAAATTAACTTTATCCTCGAAGAGGAGTCGCTCGTGCTCAACGAGGTGGTTGTCAGCTCCAACCGCAACGAGACGAACCGCAAAGAAGCAGCTGTAGTGGTGGGGATTATCAATCCTAAACTTTTTGAGGCTACCAACTCGGTGTGTCTCTCGCAAGGGCTTAACTTCCAACCCGGTGTACGTGTCGAGACCAACTGCCAAAACTGTGGTTTCTCGCAGGTAAGGATTAACGGTTTGGAAGGACCTTACTCGCAGGTTCTAATCGATAGTAGACCTATTTTCAGTGCTTTGAGCGGGGTGTATGGACTGGAGCAGATACCTGTCAATATGATTGAACGTGTAGAGGTAGTCCGTGGCGGAGGTTCTGCTCTGTATGGAGCCAATGCCATTGCAGGGACTATAAATATAATCACCAAAGAGGCGATGGGCAACTCGTTCTCGGCAGGTTACGACCTCGAATATACGGGAATGAAGTCGCCTGACCATACCGCCAATTTCAACACCTCGATAGTAACCGATGACAACAAGGCAGGAATGTACCTCTACGGAACATATCGCAACAGAAAGCCATACGATAGCGACGGAGACGGATTTAGCGAAATGCCCGAACTGAAAAACAGCACCATCGGCATACGCAACTATTACCGTATCGGCTCGCAAAGTAAAATCTCATTAGAATATCATAATATAAATGAGTACCGTAGGGGAGGAGACCAACTCGACAAACCGCCTCACGAAGCAGCAATAGCCGAGCAACTCAACCATACTACAAATGGAGGTAGTGTTGCCTACAATTGGTTTTCGCCCGACGGGAAACAGAAACTAAACGTATATTCGTCGCTGCAACACGTAGAACGAAAGAGCTATTACGGAGGTCTCGGAGGGGATACTCCCTCAGACTCGCTGGCTGCTCTCAAAGCATACGGTCATACATCAAACCTCACGTCAGTGACAGGCGGACAGTATGCTCTTATGTTCGATAAAATGATATTTATGCCTTCGGAACTGACCGTTGGCGGAGAGTATCAATACGACTTTATCGACGATAATATGCCTGCATACCGCAAAGAGCCATTAAAGCAGGAAACTCACTTGGCAGGACTCTTTTTGCAGAACGAATGGAAAAACCGCCGTTGGGGAATTTTGTTGGGAGCACGTATCGATAAACATAATTTGCTGACTAATCCCGTAGTGAGTCCTCGTGCGAATATTAAGTTCAATATTGTTCCCGACCTTCAATGGAGAGTCTCTTATTCATCGGGTTTCAGAGCTCCTCAGACATTCGACGAAGACCTACACATCTCTTTTCTTGGGGGCGAAGGTGTGATAGTTAAAAATGCACCGGGACTCAAACCCGAGTATTCTAACAGTTTTAGCACCTCTTTCGACGGATATGTGAGATTGGGCGATTTGCAGGCAAACTTGTTGTTGGAAGGATTTTATACGCGACTCAGTAATACGTTTGTAAAAGTGCCTACTGTCGATGCCAACGGAAACCCCATCGAAGAGCGACGCAACGGACACAATGCGAATGTTGTCGGTGTAAATATCGAAGGAAAAATCGTGCCATTGAGAGCAGTACAGTTGCAGCTTGGATATACTTTCCAACAGAGCACTTACAGCGAGCCCCAGCAGTGGGTAGACGACCCGTCGATATCACCCGAAAAGCGTATGCTGCGTACTCCCGACAGTTATGGATATTATACTCTGACAGTAGAACCCGTCAAACATCTGTTGATTTCGGCAACAGGCACATATACAGGTAGTATGCTTGTGCCTCACCTGAAAGGATATATCGCCGAGAATCGCCTCGAACGCTCCCCGCAGTTTTTCGATGCAGGACTGAAAGCCTCGTACGACTTAGAGCTAAATCTGATAACTCTCAAAATAAGCGGTGGTATAAAAAATATATTCAACAGCTATCAAAAAGATTTCGATAGAGGAGCCGACCGCGATTCGGGGTATATCTACGGACCTGGACAGCCGAGGACATTGTTCATTTCGCTGAAAATAGGTAGCCGACACTAATAAAACACGAAGAAAGTACTAATTAAAAAGAGAGCCGAGTATCTGTCTGATATTCGGCTCTTACTATTTTTTCACTACAAATTTCTTATAAATTCAGTTCGCTGCCCATCTCATAATCGACAATGATACGTCCGCAATTTTCGCAAACGATTATTTTACGACGCTGACGTATATCGAGCTGACGTTGAGGAGGTATCTGGCTGAAACATCCGCTACACGAGTTTCTCTCGATGGGTACGACTGCCAGTCCGTTACGCGCATTTTTACGTATACGCTTGAAAGCCGAAAGCAAACGCACGTCGATATTCTCTTCGAGCTCTTTGACCTCCATTCTAAGCTCTTCTTCCTCTTTTTTTGTCTCTACTATGATTTGTTCGAGTTCCGCCTCTTTTATCTGCAAATCGTCTTTTTTCTCCTTTATGATATTGATAAGCTCGTCGTATTCCACTTTGCGAGTTTCGATTTCGGCATTGGCTTCGTTTATCCCTTTGTCGAAAATTTGCACGTCGAGTTCGAGGTTTTCTATCTCTTTGCTCAATATCTCATATTCTCGGTTGTTTACGACATCTTTCTGTTGAGCCTTCTTTTTGCCAATCTTTATTTTCGACTCCTCGATAGAGTTCTTGTTGTTGGCTATCTTTTTTTCACAATCTTTTATCGATTCCGAATACCGCTCCAAACGTGTCTGCAAGCCTACTATTTCGTCTTTCAGGTCTTGGACTTCGAGAGGTAAGTCGCCGCGTAATATCTTGATATTGTCGATTTTCGTCATTATTTTTTGTAGACGATATAGCGATTTTAGACGCTCTTCGATAGAAAATTCTTGCGGCTCCTGCACTGCGACGGTTTCCGCTTTTTCGGTCGTAGCAACCGATTTAGCGGCTTTTTGGGTCTTTTTCTCTGTCGTGGTGGTAATTTTCTCTGCTTTTACCTCTTTATCTTTTTTTGGGGCAGTTTCTGTTTTCTTTTTTGTTGCCATATTTATATTGAAATGCTATTTATCAAACAATTAATCTACTATTAGAAGTACGAAATAATATTTTTTTCGGTCTGCGAAAATCGAACTGCAAAGTTAGGAAATTTTTCGGTAATATGTTTATAAAAAATATTCTTAGTAAACTGCTCGCTTTCGAAATGTCCGATGTCGGCGATAAGTATCTGCCCGTCGGCTTCGAAAAATCGGTGATAAGTTACGTCGCTTGTAAGATAAATATCTGCCTTGCAGCTTTTGGCACTGCCTATGAAATCTGCCCCCGAACCGCCACAAAGAGCCACAGTTCGTATCTTTCTGCCCAAGAGCGGCGAGTGGCGTATACAGCCGATATCGAATATCTTTTTAACGTCTTGCAAAAAGCTTTTTTCGTCTTGCTCTTCGGTAAGCCTACCGACAACGCCGAGTCCATAATTGTCCCACCTGTTTTTTAGAGGGTAGATGTCGATTGCAGGCTCTTCGTATGGGTGTACTTTCTTTATTGCCGACACTACTCTATCGATACTGTAAGATGGTGATATCCACTCTACTCTGCTCTCTTGTTCGCTGTGGAGTTCGAACTTTTTGCCCACAAACGGACTAGTGCCCTCCAATGCTCTGAAACACCCGGTACCATCGGACGAATACGAGCAACAATCGTAGTCGCCTATGTGTCCGGCTCCCGCTTCCGATACGGTTTCTTGTATTTGTGCCAAATACCGAGGGGGAACGAATGTCACTACCTTGCACAGAGTATCGGTCTTCGGAGCCAATACTCGTATATCTTGCAAGCCCAACCGATGAGCCATTTCCCAACTAACCCCCTGACGTACAATATCGAAATTGGTATGGGCGGCATAAATGGCTAAGTCGTTTTTTATGGCTTTTTCTATACAACGTTCGATGTATGTCTGTCCGTTGAGTTTTTTAATTCCTTTGAATATAAGCGGATGATGAGCTACAATCATATTGCAACCTAAGTCAATAGCCTCGTCTACAATACTCTCGGTAACATCGACACACAAGAGTACTCCCGTCGCTTCACGATGGCAGTTGCCTACGAGGAGTCCGCAGTTGTCGAAACTCTCTTGGAGAGCCGTAGGTGCGAAACTCTCGAGCACCGTTACTATTTCGTCTATTTTCATATAATATTTTTGTCGCAAAATTAAGAAAAAAAAGAGTACCTTTGCCTCTGAAAATTCACCACAAAACAAAAAGATAAAGTTTATGTACAAACCAACAGATAAAATGAGTGATTTGATAGCGAGTCATTATAAGATATTGTTTGTTATGAGTCGCTTCGGGATACCGCTCGGAGTCGGTGATAAGACGATAGACGAAGTCTGCAGTGAAAACGATGTCGACGTCGATACGTTTCTGGTAATAGTAGAGATACTTCTCGAAAACACAAAATGCAGAGACCTCGACAACCTCAATATATCCTTACCCGATATCATGAAGTATCTTACCAATTCGCACGACTATTTCCTCAACTTCAGGCTACCTAATATCAGAGAAAACCTCTCCAGAATAGTAAATACGCACAAAAGCGAAGTATCGAACGAACTTTCGAAGGCTATAATCTACTATTTCGACGAATATGTAGCCGAAGTAAAGAAACACATGGAGTATGAAAATAGGTTGGTGTTTCCATATATAAATACGCTCATCGACAAGGTGAAAGCCGATAACTACAATATAGGTGTCTTCGTGCGTCAACACAACCACGTAGAGGAACGTATGACGGAATTCAAAAACATTATTATCAAGTATTATCCTGCTAAAAGTACCAACGATATTAATAGCATTATGGTCGATATATTCGTGTGCGAAGAAGACTTGGCTACTCATATCTATATCGAAGACAATCTACTGGTACCTATGGTAAAACATATAGAAAAACAATTATCTTAGACACAAGTGAGAACCGTAAAAATACTTATATACGAGCCGTCCGAAATCATTATAGCAGGCATCAAGAGCATATTGAAGCAAATCTTGAGCAAAAACATAGAGATATTCGAATTGGTCGATTACAACAACATAATACCGATGATATTCAAGTATCAGCCCGATATCGTTTTGCTCGATATGTCGCTGGTAAGGACAGGCGAAGTAAGAAAATTCAAAAAACAGCATAACGGCAAATACGTCGCTTTGCAGCACTCGATAGACCATTCGTTTATGCTCAATGAGTTCGACGAAGTTATAACCGTCTTCGACAATGCGGAAAGAGTAAAATCGAAGCTATCGAAACTGATGAAGCTCAGCCAGCGAGATATGCCCGAAGAGTCGCTATCGATACGAGAAGAAGAGGTTCTCGTGGAGATAGTAAACGGTATGACCAACAAAGAAATCGCTCAAAAGCTCAATATCTCGATTAATACCGTTACCACACACAGACGTAATATATCGTCGAAGTTGCAGATACACACCATTGCGGGACTTACGATTTATGCCATCTCCAATAAGTTGATAAAGGTAAAGGAGTAGGTTACGCGCAGACGCAAAACTATTAATTAAACAAATAAACACAATTCAATTTATGTCGAAATCACTTTTTATTCTTATGCTATCTATATTAGGTTTTATGGGTTGCACCGCACAGAACGGCTCTTCGATAGATTCCAAAGAGGCTTACGGTCTGATAAAAAAGGCAGACGCCAACATCGCTATTCTCGATGTCCGTACCGCCAAGGAGTTTGCCGACGGGCACGTGGCGGGAGCTGTCAATATCGATGTCAATCAGACGGATTTTGCCCAAAAGATAGACGAGCTCGACCGTTCGAAGACATATATCGTCTATTGCCGTTCGGGACGCCGTAGCAGAAAGGCGGTCGGCATTATGGCTGCCAAAGGTTTCAAGAACCTGTACAATGTTTCGGACGGTTTCGTGGGTTGGAACAAAAACGGGCTGCCTTTCGAGAAGTAATAAGGCAATACAAAATTGCTCGGGAGTAATCCAAGAATTGCTCAGGAGTAATCCGGAGATTGATAAGTACCTTTTGCGAGATTGCTATATTGGTTTCGAAAGAAAGGTATATAGGTTTCAGAAGAAAGGTATATAGGTTTCAGAAAAAAGGTATATTGGTTTCAGAAAAAAGGTATATAGGTTTCAGAAAAAAGGTATATAGGTTTCGAAAGATTGATAAGTGCCTTTCTAAAAAACGATAAATGCTATGTATACTAAACTTTGGCTGTCGATAATCGGGCTGCACGCTCTGCATCAGATAGAAGAGAGTATAAGTTTTTTCCGGTGGTATATCGAATGTTACGATAGAATACCCGATTGGTTGCATATACAGAGTGCCGATAATGCACGACTTGTGGTAGCTCACCCCGAATATTTCATCTTCGCTACCTTGTTGCAATTGCTGTTAGTGTCGGTTTTGGCTTTTGCCTTTCGCCGCAACGAGCGGGTAACGCGTTTGCTTATTTGGTGCTACCTTGCGGGGTTGTCGTTTTTCATCGTCTGGCATATCCTTATCTGCTATTTTGCCCATTCGTACGCACCTGTTATGGTTACGTGCATAGGAGGGCTGTATCTTATACCTCTGTTTGCATACAAGCTCTATAAATTGGGTAAAAGGTAACTTCGACGACGCCTGCGTGAGGGATAGCAGCGGATACGCAGCCGCCCAAGGCGGCAAGTAAGAGCGGATAGCCCGACCCGAAGCGAAAGCGAGGGGCACGCCCAAATCATCGTCATTATCGCTCGGGTACGACAATTTTTTGTACCTTTGCACCTCATTATATTATAAAAAAGTAAGACAATATGAATTTCAAACGCACAAATATAACGACAGCATTGCCATACGCCAACGGGCCCGTACATATCGGGCATTTGGCAGGGGTCTACGTCCCCGCCGATATCTACGCACGTTATCTCCGCAACAAGGGAGAAGAAGTGGTTTTCATAGGCGGTAGCGACGAACACGGCGTGCCTATCACCATCAAAGCAAGGAAAGAGGGCGTTACGCCACAGGATATTGTAGACCGATACCACGAAATAATCAAACGTTCGTTCGAAGAGTTCGGTATATCGTTCGACGTATATTCGCGGACGACCTCGAAGACACACTACCGTGTGGCATCCGATTTTTTCAAGAAACTATACGACAAAGGCGAGTTTATCGAACAGACATCTGAGCAGTATTACGACGAAGAGGCGGGGCAGTTTTTGGCAGACCGTTATATCACGGGTAAGTGCCCTCACTGCGGCAACGAGCGTGCATACGGCGACCAATGCGAGTCGTGCGGCACGTCGCTCAGTCCGACAGACTTGATAAATCCCCAATCGGCTATATCGGGCTCGAAACCCGTTATGCGTCAGACACGCCATTGGTACTTGCCACTCGATAAGCACGAGGCTTGGCTTCGCGATTACATACTTAATAATCACAAGGAATGGAAAACTAATGTTTACGGTCAGTGTAAAAGTTGGCTCGACGTGGGCTTGCAGCCCCGTGCCGTCAGCCGCGACCTCGACTGGGGCGTACCCGTACCGCTCCCCGATGCCGAAGGTAAAGTGCTATACGTATGGTTCGACGCTCCAATAGGCTATATCTCCAATACGATAGAATTGTGCAGTGAGAAACCCGAAAAGTTCGGCAATTGGGAGCGTTGGTGGAAAGACCCCGAGACGCGTCTCGTCCATTTTATCGGTAAAGACAACATTGTTTTCCACTGCATAGTGTTCCCCGCTATGCTCAAAGCCGAAGGCTCGTATATACTGCCCGACAATGTGCCTGCCAATGAGTTTCTCAACCTCGAGGGCGACAAGATAAGCACCTCACGCAACTGGGCTGTGTGGCTGCACGAATATCTCGTCGATATGCCCGACAAACAAGATGTGCTGCGTTATGTGCTTACAGCCAATGCTCCCGAGACAAAAGACAACGACTTTACGTGGCGAGACTTCCAAGTCCGCAACAATAGCGAACTCGTGGCTATATACGGCAATTTCATCAATCGGACGTTGGTTTTGACAGGTAAATATTTCGATGGCAAAGTACCGCCTCTCGGTACGCTCGAAGATATAGACAAGGACGTATTGGCACAAATAGCAGACAGTAAGGCGAAGATAGAGCAACTGCTCGACAACTTCCATTTCCGAGATGCTCTACGCGAGGCGATGAATCTTGCCCGCACAGGCAATAAATACCTTGCAGACACAGAGCCTTGGAAGCTGGCAAAGACCGATATGAGCCGTGTGGCAACGATACTAAATGTTGCCCTGCAGCTCTCTGCAAATCTGAACATAGCATTCGAACCGTTTTTGCCTTTCTCTTCGGCAAAGCTACGGCAAATGTTGCAGTTCGACTCGGTACGGTGGGCAGACTTCGGCAAGACCGAACTGCTACCCGCAGGACACGCATTGGGTAAGACCGAACTGCTATTCGAACAGATAGACGATGCCGCCATCGACCAACAAATAAACAAGCTACAGCAAACGAAGGCTGCCAACGCCGTCCAATCGCAGACAGTAAAGGCGGTCAAAGAGACAGTCGAATTCGACGACTTCCTCAAACTCGATATACGTGTAGGCACCGTTGTTGAGTGCAGTAAGGTGCCCAAAGCGGATAAACTCTTGCAATTCCGTATAGACGACGGTATGGGCGGACGCACTATCGTGTCGGGGATTGCGGCACACTATCCCGAACCCGAGAAACTCGTCGGCACGCAAGTGTGTTTCGTTGCCAACTTTGCCGCTCGTAAGCTACGAGGTATCGACAGCGAAGGTATGATACTCTCTGCCGAGATGCCCGACGGTAGTTTGGTACTGGTGCAGCCCAATACTAAGATATCTGACGGCAGTACGATAGTTTAACCTCACACACCAACGGGTGGTACTATGCATATAAACGAAGCGGAATTTGTGATATCGAACAGCGATTTCAGGTGTTGCCCGCAGGGCGATACCACCGAAGTAGCTTTCATCGGGCGTTCTAACGTCGGTAAATCGTCGCTCATCAACTACCTGACAGGTAAAAAGGATTTGGCTAAGACTTCGTCGAAACCCGGCAAGACACTCCTTATAAACCATTTCCTTATAAATAAGCGTTTCCACATAGTAGACCTACCCGGATACGGCTTTGCCAAGGTGAGCAAGACACAACGCGAGAGGTTGCGTAAGATTATCGAGGATTATATAATGTTTCGCCCACAGCTCGCCAACCTGTTCGTATTGCTCGACAGCCGCCTATCGCCGCAGGCTATCGACTTGGAGTTTATGGAGTGGCTCGGACTTGGCGGCGTACCTTTCTCGATAGTCTTCACCAAGACCGACAAGCAATCTCGTTCACGACTGATGCAGAATATCGAAAACTACCGTACCAAGCTCTACGAAACTTGGGAGTCGCTGCCGCCGATATTTATGACCTCCAGCGAAAAACGCGAGGGACGAGAAGAGATATTGGATTATATAGAGAAAATAGTCGAAGGGCAAATGCTCTGAGAGGCAACCGCCACACAAAAACCAAACACATAAAAAACACACAGCAATGAAAGCACTTTTTGCAGGAAGTTTCGACCCATTTACCGTCGGACACAAAGACATTATCGATAGAGCTTTGCCGCTATTCGACGAGATAGTCGTAGGCGTGGGTTACAATATTTCGAAGCAATATACCTGCTCGGCGGAAGAGACCGCCGAGACTATCGTAAATATCTACGCCCACGAGCCGAAAGTAACGGTAAATGTATACAGCGGTCTGACAGTAGATTTTGCCAAAGAATTGTCGACAGACTGTATTCTACGAGCCATTCGCAGTGTCAAAGATTTCGAGTACGAACGGGATTTGGCAGAGGTCAACCGCCGACTGTCGGGCATAGAGACAGTGTTTATGTTTTCGTCGCCCGAACTGTCGCACGTATCGTCGTCGATGGTACGCGAGCTTGCAAGCTACGGCAAAGACATAAGCCGCTTTTTGCCGTAAGGCAAATTAGGTGTTAGGTTTTAGGTTTTAGGTGTTGGGTGGTATGGGCGAACACAATTATTATAAGGGCGAACACACGGGGCAGCCCCTACGGTTCGTGTTATTGAATGTTTGTATTGGGCGTTGCCCAAACCCACTTACTTTTTTGTCTTAACACAAAAAAGTAAGCAA
>CAJPNS010000060.1 GCA_905372135.1 Porphyromonadaceae bacterium
TATGCGTTATGTCAATTTGAAGAATCCGGTTGTGTCGGGGCGCCCCACCAAAGACGACTACAACGAAGAGTACTACCGCGACTTTTCGATATTCCCTACCGTACACAATAGCGAGAAAACCATCAAGCGCGGTCTGGAGTATCGCATAAAGACTCCTATGATAAAGGCTATCAGTACAAACGTGGAGCTAAACGGAGCATACTATCTCACCGTATACACACAAGGTATACCTACAATGTATCGCCCCGATGTAAAAGAGCTCGGTCAGAAATATCCGTATGTCGGCATATACGACGGTGATACACACATCTACCGCAGTCGGTTCAATACCAATATATGGGTAAATACACACATCAAAAAGTTTGGAATCATATTCACCAACTTCGTGCAAGTAGTATGGTTTTCGACAGTACGCAACGGCAACGAAGAAGACGTATTACCATCGAAATATATAGACCTCGACGGCAATATACACGAAGTAGACAAGGCGACACTCGCCACTACCGACGGCATACTACGCTACCTCCGACGCGAAAGGTCGGAGCTATATTACCGCACTACGACGAAACCCGTATCTATATTTATGAATTTGAAGGCAAGCAAAGAGTTTGGAAAGAATGTAAAACTATCGTTTTTCATAAACAATCTGATAGATATAAATCCATACTACAAGGCTGCCGATAAGACTACCGAACGAGAATGGGCAATCCCATTTTTCGGAGCCGAACTGACTGTAAATCTATAATAAAAACACACAAAAACAGATGACACATAGATATATAATATTATTGATCTGTATACTATCGGTATCGGCAAATTACAACATATCGTCGGCACAGACCGACCACACAGCTCAGAGCACGGTACTGACACTCTCACCCACCGACGCCAAAGCGGAGCAATTTCGGTTCGATATAGAGGCGAATATAGCCGATATCATACGCCTCCAGCCGGCAATGTACGATTTGGAGAATCTATCGGGCGTATTTATACACCGCCCCAAAAGGATACAGCTCGATAGTACGCTCTCCGACAGCCTCTACCGCACTACTCACATAAGGATAAGGCATTCCGACGGCAATATCGAAGGCGACTACGTACCTCGCTATGGCAATTCGTTCCGAGACACCGAAGTAAATGCCGATGCCGTATACGGTACAGCCGGCAGCGGTACTATCTACGGCAGTATGTCGTTTTCCAAAGGCAAACACGGCGGATACGCTTGGAACGCCATACGCCACTCAGACCTATATACGCCATACCTCATAGCCGACTCTACGGGAGGCGATTACGAATACGAAAACTACTACGTATCGGGAGGTTATTCTTCGCGGCTGTCGCCCTCGCTATACTACGGCGTAGGAGGTGCTATCAGAGGCGAGGTAGCCGCGCGGCAGACCGACCCGAGGTGTGCCAACACCACGACGTGGCTCAACGTCGATGCCTCGGTGGCTCTGAGAATAGATACTGTACGCAACATAGCCGTACGCATATCGTACCTTCGCAATCAACAACATCTATCGCTATTCAACTGGCGCCCGAACCAACAAGACCGCTTTTTCATAACATACGGCTTGGGCTATTACGACTTGCAAGCAAGCCCCGTTGCGTTCGGAATACGTAGAATGTATTATATCAACGGATTGCAGACACAAATCACATACAGCAATCTATACGGCAACGACTATAAGGCAGGTGTAATAGCCGATATAAAATATTCATTCCTATCGATGACCTCCGAAGAGTCGAGTGCCAAACGGCTTTTCGGGTCAGACACTCACCACACAGACGGAGAAGTATGGATAAAGAACAGACCAAATAGCAGGCTATCAATCGTATATGGCATACAGACAGAGAATCGTATCCGCTTCGGCAGAGAGAACATATATGAGATTTATCGCCCCGACGAACGATACCCTTCGATATACGACTTCCGTCTGATAGACGTACGCAAACGCTATTCGGAGATAATATCCGCAAGTATGCTACAAGGTAAATTGAGCTATGCCGTCGGAGGCAGACTATCGGTAGAGGCTCTGCTCGGTATCGGATACGACTACAAGACAGAGTCTTACGACACACCTCCCGAAGACTGGGCTGTATTGACCGCATTGCCGTCGGTCGGCGTAGGTCTGCGAGGCGAGGGCGAGAGGTTCGAATGGAGGGCGTCGTGTAGGCTGGTAGACAAGATGCCGATAAACTATCGCTACAATATACGTTTCGGCGAAGATTTTCGGTTAGACTACCAAGAGACTTTCCTTCAATATGCCTACTATGCCGACCGCTCTATATCGCTCTACGACGAGCTATACTGCTCTTTTCGCCTCGAGAGATTCGTGCGTAGTATCGGACTATCGCTCAAGCACCATTGGCGTAGCGGGCAACGCCCCGACGATATAAAATACCATGGCACTCCTCGTATAGCCTCGCCGCTGCTATCTACCCCGAAATACCATCGGATATTGAATTCGGAGCACTGGCTAAGCCTTTCGCTAATAGTATCTCTATAAGATAGCTTAATCGTTTTTTAACTTTTCTATTACTCCATTTTTAGTAGAGACTCGATAGTCTCTACTTTTTTGCTTTTGCCGAAAATCGGCAGAATTAGTTAATAAAAAAGCAGAATCGACAGAATAGATTACTCTTCACAAAACTGCAATTAAAACGATAATTATCAAACATATAAGCACAAATTAAGACAAACAACTGACGTTTATAATAGAAACGAAAAAGTTAAAAAAAGAGATTTCAGTATTTTTTTTTGGAAAAACAAAAAAAAAAACCGCATATTTGCCAACTGAAAAAAGAGTGTAAATAGACTACTTTAAAACAATCTAATTATATAATTTTTTACTAACTAAATTTTTATAGTATGAAAAGGTTTACTATTTTACTATTTCTTGTGCTCTGTACAGTGTTTTCGCTGCAAGCACAAAATGTAACGTTACCTTACACACAAGACTTCGCAGCTCTGAGCCAAGGCGATATGAATTCCGATACAGGAAGTCCTACGCCTGTGTCTGCAGGAGCCTTGCAAGGTATAGCCTCTCTTACGGGAGCATACCAAGCCGGCGGAGCTATCCGTCTTGGCGACGTGGGTAACGTCGGAGGCTTCACTACACAGCCTGTGGTTACAAGTGGAGTCGGTTATGTAAAGGTATCGTTCAAGGCTGCCGCTTGGATAGCTGCGACACCTTCTCCTGCTCAGGTAGTAGTCGGATACGGCTCTCAGACCGTAACCGTCAACATACCTGCTACCGCTCATGTATGGCCTATCGTGGCTAACGACATGAATATGTACAACGTCCAGTTCCAGGCAGAAGCCACACATAGTGCAGTAAGTATCACTACAGTGTCTGCTACGGGCAACGAGACTCGCATTTTTTTGGACAACTTAAAAATCATGCATTTAGGGACGATCATTCGTCTATCGGAAGGGTTCGAAGACACTACATTTCCGCCCAAAGGATGGACTACTCTTAACGTATCGGGGTCAAAAAAATGGAAAAGATCTACCGATAATACCCCAATAGGTACTGCATGTGCAAGAGTCGATTATGAAAATCCGGGGCATCATAACTGGCTTATCACTCCAAGTATGACTCCCAAGGCAGGCGATAGCTTGACTTTCAAGGTAAAAACGCCTACCCAGTACGAAAGCACTAAATTGTATATAAGAGTATCTACTTCTTCCAAAGATACAAGTAATTTCGGTGCTCCGGTAAAAACTCTAAACACCGATAGTACCAAGATAACTACTTCTTGGAAACAACACTCTATAGACCTTTCTCCCTATGTGGGTAGTACCATATTCGTAGCTTTCCAAGTAGTAGACAAATGGGGTCTTCATCTTTTACTCGACGATATACAGGGAGCAGGCATTGAACCTGAAGTAGATTGTACTACTCCTAAAAATATTACAGTAGAGAATATAATCACAACCGGAGCCGATATATCTTGGCATGAAAATGGATATGCTTCGTCGTGGGTAGTGGAATATTCCACTCTGTCTACATTCGCAGGTGCAACGTCGCAGACCGTAACCGCTACACCTTCGCTAACTCTATCGGGTCTTACACCCGATACCAAATATTATGTCCGCGTCAAATCGGACTGCCTTCTGGGCGAATATAGCGAATGGTCCGATGTAGCGACTTTCAAGACACGCTGTCTGCCGATAGCAGCACCTATAAATATCTTGGAAGACTTCAATTCGTTAGATATAAAAGAAATACCTGGCTGTTGGAGTAAAATCACTACCGACAACACATACCCATCGGTGGTAACATCTCCGGGATACGGATTAAATAGCAAAGCAATAAAATTTGCCGGTAGTTTCCATCAATATCTTATAATGCAGCCGGTAGGAGTAGCTCTTAATACTCTACAGCTCGATTTCTTGTTGGTAAGAGAAGGAGAGAGTTCAGGTACTTTCCAAGTAGGTTATATGACCGCCCCCAACGACAGCAATACGTTTGTAGCTGTGGCTTCCTTCAACGACGACACATATAAAAAGACGCTACATAAACGCGTATATTTCACCAACGTAGTAGATAATGGAAACAATCGCTATATAACGTTTAGATACGGGCGTGTAGGCAATGAAACCTTTACTACCAATTGGTTTTATTGGATAGACTCTGTTTCAGTGAAAACTGCTCCCTCTTGTAGGCTCGAAAAAGATACGCTTGAGTTGGCAAAAATTACTCCCGATTCGGCTATAATCCAATACAAACTACCGGCAGGATATACCTCGGTAGAGTATGTATACGGAGTCGATTCGATAACCGATCCCACAACTCTGACACCTACCGTAACGATGGGCGGACAGATAGCAATCGGCAACCTATCGCCCGAGACAATGTATAAGCTCTGGATACGTGTCGGTTGTAGCGGAGGGACATACAGCGAGTGGTCTTCACAGCCTATAACGTTTAAGACTCCCTGCGCTTACATCAATACATTGGACGAAGACTTCGATGCTCTCGACGCAGGCAGTCTTCCTCACTGTTGGAGCAAAATATCAACTTCATATTCGTATCCGAAAGTAGTTGCTCCATCCTCGTTATACAAACTACCTACAAAAGGCATACAGTTCGGTCAATCGTCTCCGCAGTATCTCGCACTACCTCGATTCGGAGTGGCTCTCAATACTTTGCAGCTTGATTTCTCACTCAATAGGTACAGTGAATCGTCGGGAATATTCCAAGTGGGCTATATGACCGACCCAACAGATAGCAATACGTTCGTCGCAGTAGCTTCGTTCAACGATAATAGCCCTAATTTATACAAAAAGTGGCTAAAAAAGAGAGTGTACTTTACCGGTGTCGCCGACAACAACGGTACCAATCGGTATATAGCATTCAGATACGGAAAGGTAGGTAATGAAAGTGTTTCTTATTCCGGCTATTATTTCATAGACTCCGTATCGGTACAAACTGCTCCTACTTGTCAGCCTCCGTATAATATAGAAAATACTTTCGTCTCCAAAGACTCGGCTGTAATAGGTTACAAACGACCTGCGGCGGCACTTTCGGTTCAGTATGTCTTCATCGAATACGATACGATTACAGACCCGTCGACACTGACACCGATACAGAATACGGGCGACACCATAAAACTTTCTGGACTCGGCAGCAACAAAACATACAAACTCTGGCTCAGAAGCGACTGCGGAGCCGGTAGCGTAAGCGATTGGTCTGACCCCATTTCATTTACAACTATATGCGAAGACATAACCTCAATAGACGAAAACTTCGACTCTATAGCGACATCGACTCTACCCGATTGCTGGTCGAGAATCACTAAAAAGGCATCGGGATATCCTTATGTGGTAGAAGAAAATATCGGTTACGGAGGTAAGAATAAGACGATTAAATTCGGTTCGTCGTACCCACAGTTTGTGATATTACCTCGTATAGGGGTAGCCATAAATACGTTGAGACTCGACTTCTCGCTGTACAAGAAAGGCATAAAATCGGGTACATTCCAAGTGGGCTATATGACCGACCCAACGGATAGCACGACGTTCGTACCTGTGGCTTCGTTCTCGGACAAGAGTATGTTTGCATTCCAAAAGATGCTGAAAAAGAGTGTCTTCTTCAAACAGGTAGTAGACAACGGCAACAACCGATATATCGCATTCAGATACGGACAAGTAGGCAATGAAGAGTTTAGTACCTCCTCTTATTACTGGTTAGACTCCGTAAAATTGCAGGCTGCTCCTATGTGCATACCGCCATACAATCTTGTAAATACCTTTGCAAGTGGCGACTCGGCAGTAATAGCATACAAAATGCCTGTCGGAGCCACTGCCGCCCGATATGTATATGCAGAAGCCTCTACTACGGACGACCCGTCGACACTAACCGCACATACCGCTACGGGCGACACTATAAAACTCTCGGGGCTTACACAGTACACTGCATATAAGATTTGGATACAAAGCTCCTGCGGTGCAGGCACCGATAGTGAGTGGTCTGCTCCGCTTATATTCAATACCGAGTGTGGAGAATACACTACTATCAGCGAAGACTTCGATAATATACCCGAAGGTAACATCCACGGCTGTTGGTCCAAAATATCTACCGATAACTCATACCCGAGTGTGGTAAGTGCTGAACCATCTGCAGGGGTAAGTACTAATGCTATAAAGTTTTCTTCGTCGCTCAATCAATATTTGATATCGCCTCGATTTAGCGTACCGCTAAATACACTCGAGCTAAACTTCTCATTAGATAGAGAAGGAGGAAACTCAGGTATTTTTGAGGTGGGATATATGACCAACCCAACCGACAAAAACACATTCGTTTCGGTAGCCTCTTTCGACGACAATGTGTACAAAAAGATGCTCAGAAAGAAGGTATACTTCACCGATGTCGACGACAACGACACGAACCGCTATATAGCATTCAAATACAATCCACAAAGTACTGTCTGGTATTATTGGTTAGACTCGGTAGAAGTAGTCGCAGCTCCTACGTGTATGCCTCCGTCGCAGTTCAAGATAGATTCGATATCGACCGACTCGGTGGTAATCACCTACAAACTGCGTGCGGCTGCTACCGGCTACGAATACGCATACGGCGATATCAACGAGACCGACCCATCGAACCTGACATCGATAGCTACGGGCGATACCATAAAACTCGGTGGTCTTACGCCTCATACGAGGTATAGGCTCTGGGCTCGTACCCAGTGCGGTGCGGGCACTTACAGCGATTGGTCGTTCACTTCGATAACATTCACTACTCGCTGCCAAGACATCCACGCCGTAAACGAAGACTTCGAGGCGGTAGCCAAAGACTCCATACCCGAATGTTGGTCTAAGAAATCGGCATCTTATTCATATCCGAGCGTAGTAAACGCCTCGGCTGCCGACGGAGTAACGTCTAAGGCTATGAAGTTTTATAGTTCACATCCTCAATACCTGGTATTGAGCAAGATAGATACGGCTCTGAATCGGTTCCAACTGCGATTCGACCTCAATAAAGAGTCGAAAGACTGCGGTATATTCCAAGTAGGCTATATGACGAAGCCCACCGACGGAAGTACGTTCGTGCCTGTAGCTTCGTTCAACGACAATGTGTACAAGAAGATGCTTCCCAAGGTAGTATACTTCGACACAGTAGCCGATAGCAACAAAAAACGCTATATCGCATTCAGATACGGTGCTGTGGGTACGGTATCGCAGAGTACTTCGAAAGCATATTGGATCGACAACGTAGTATTGGAACCTGCCGACTCTTGTCTGGCTCCTACTTCGCTTATTGCCAATGTAGCAAAAGACTCGGTAAGAGTAACATTCGAGCACAGACCTTCGGCTACCTCGTGGCAGTATGTATTGGCAAAGAATGTACCTTTAGCGACTACTCCACCCGACTCGATAGCTCCAACTCCTATCGTTAGCAACAATATAGTGATAAAAAATATCGAACCGGACCAAGACTATACCATCTGGGTAAGGACTACAAGCTGCACAAACGATACAAGTGCGTGGGCAGTAACGACTTTCTCTACCAAATATTGCAGTGCATTGCCCGATGCAGTCGACGAAAAGGGTATTGTCAATGTCACCTATGGTATGTACGATATAGTAGATAATACCACCGAAGCCGAAGCAGGCAACTATGGTGACTACACGGCTCTGAGCGGCGATATCGTTGCGGGCGACTCGGCTTACGTATCGATTACGCTCTCTACCGAAAAGTCTTACAAGACGCGTGTATACGTCGACTGGAACCAAGACTACGACTTCGAAGGTACGGGCGAATTCGTCTACGAAGGTACGACAGGTAGCAACAAGACAGAGACACTTCTGGCTTCGTTCTTAGTACCCTCGTATGTGCGTGCAGGTAATTATCGTATGAGAATAGTATCTACAAGCGGTTATCCTAATCCTTGCTTCTCAGGTAGTAAAGGTGCGGTAGAAGACTATACGCTTACCTTCGGTACGATGCCTACGTGTCGTCCGACAGAGACAAAGAGTATATCTGTAAGCAATATCACTAGCAACAGCGCCAATATATCTTGGAGGCGAAGTGGCTTGGAAACATCGTGGGAGGTAATAGTATCGCCCGACCAGCTTACGGCAACCCAGTTGAAAAACTACACTTCGGCTATAAACGTAACCGATTCGTCGTACAACGCTACCGGTCTTATGGGAAATAAGGATTATTATGTATATGTCCGCCCCGTATGCAGCGCTACCGACAAGTCGTACTGGACGTGGTGGAGACCTGTAGAGTTTAAGACTAAACCTACTATCGTATCCACTCCTTATTACCAAGACTTCACTAACGACAACGTTACGGAATTATTTATATTCCCCGACAAGAAAGTACGTAAAAACAAGTGGTGTATAGGCTCGGGTATCGGCAATGGAGGAAATTCGATGTATATCTCCAAAGACGGAGTCTCTGCCGAATACGGATATGGAGAATCGCATACGCTCTCTTATATTACTATCGACTTCGACAGTAGCCCAAAATTCGAAGTACAGTTCGACTGGATAGGCAAAGGCGAAACTTTATATGGTACAGTATATGACTTTATGAGAGTCTATGTAGTACCCGATACGCTTACTCTGCCTACTACTTGGAAAAGAACCGACACCCGTTGGATAAAAGACAGCTTAGCTCTCCAACTCGGCGATAAATTCAATGGTAAGACCGAATGGACTACATTCTCCGACACTCTGCCATCGTCGTATGCAGGCACAAGACGTAAACTCGTATTTATGTGGATCAACGACGCAAGCGGAACGGGCAGTCCGACTATGGCGGTAGATAATATCTATGTAGCAGGATACGAATGCCAGAGTCCGTCGCGATTTGTAGTAGATACCGTTACCAAAGACTCTGCTCAGATAAGCTGGAGCAAGGGTAGTACCGAGACATCGTGGATAGTAGAGTACAAGAAACTCGACGACAACACTTGGGTACGCGATACCGTCAACGACACTACCTATAGCCTAAGACAACTCGAATCGTATACCGAATACAAGATACGAATACGAGGTATATGTTCCGGTGGTAGCGGACATACGGGATTGCTACTCGGCTCGTTGCATACTCTATGTAGCGATAAAGCGATAGGCAACGGAATAGTTTATAATTTCGACGATGCCATCGGCAATATACCCACTTGCTGGACAATGACTACGCCATTCGTACACAAAGGACTCACATTCCCATTAGTCGGTACATTTACAGGAGCACCGAAAGACGGAGTATTATTATTCGGAGGAAGGAGCACTCAAATAATTGCTACGCAAGAATATACAGAAGACATTAACACCTTAGAGCTCGAATTCGACCTGTGGAGAGAATCTACCGGAAACTCCGGACAGCTCGAAGTAGGCGTAATGTCTAATCCGAACGATGCAAGTACATTCATTCCCGTACACAACCTTACATCGCTTATAGTGGTACCTGACAAATATTTGCAGTACACAAGGGTATCTATGGACACTGTTATTGCCGCAGGTAAACACTATATCGCATTCCGTCAGGTAATCGATAATCCTACCAACGATACTTTGATGTATGGTATCGACAACCTCGATATACATCCTATACCGATGTGTAAGAAGCCAAACTTCAACGATATCAGCGTAACAATCAACGAATATACGCCTACAACAGCGGATATAAGTTGGATACCTGGAGGTTACGAAAATACTTGGGAAGTACAGTACAAAGACGTCGACTCTACAGAGTGGAATTCGGTAATAGTAACGCAGACCTCTATGTGTGTGCTGCAAAGGTTGAAGCCCGAAACAACATACGAAGTAAGACTGCGCTCGATATGTACGCCCGATACAAGTAAATGGACTCTTACACGCAACTTCTCTACTCTGTGCGAAGTATACACTTTACCGTATACCGAAACATTCAGAGATATGACTAAGTTCCCCAACAAGTGCTGGAGCAAATACACAGGATTGGCATCTGACGCATTCGGTGGACAACGACCACAGACAACCAGCTCTGGTTGGATGCTCAAAAATGGTGACAGTTTAGATTCTACACATTTAAGGCTAAATATATATGGCACGGGATGTAAGTATTGGGCTGTAAGTCCGCTTATAAAACTGAAAGACAATAGTATGTTGCAGTTCGATATGTCATTAACTCGCTACAATAGTTCGGATACTGCCACAGGCACAAGAGACGACGACCAATTTATGGTAATCGTATCTACCGACGGTGGCAATACTTGGCTTAAGGCGAATGCTACTATCTGGAACAACGACAATGCCAATCCGGGCAACTATATTTTCAACAATATCCGCAGGGCAGGCGAAAAGATATCGATAGACCTGTCGACGTATGCAGATAATATAGTAAGGATAGCATTCTATGGAGAGTCGACTGTAAGCCTGAACGGCGACAACGACTTGCATATCGACAATATCCGTATATTCGAACGTGTGATAGTGCCGCCTACGGTGAAGACTTTACCTGCAAGCAATATCGGCAACAATACGGCTACGTTGAATAAAGACGTAACCCCGGGCGATATCGCTATCAGTAAAGAAGGCTTCTACTATAGGGCTACCAGTCAAGGAGCTACTTGGACTATGGTAGAATCAGACGACGATACAGTCAATGTTAGCGGTCTGATACAGGGTACTACCTACGAGTACTACGCTTACGCGACATTGGAAAACAACGTTACTTTCAGAGGAGATACAGAAGAGTTTACCACCACTGGTACGCCTCCGGTACATCCTACGGTAAATACGTTGGCTGCTACCAATATCACTCAGAGCGCGGCTACTCTGAACAAGAGCGTGGTAGCCGACCCGTCGGAACCTGTAACACAGGAAGGATGGAAGTGGCGTAAGGTAGGAGATCCCAACTGGATTATATCTATGAACGGCAACCTCACGGCGCTCGAACATAACACTCAGTATGAGTTCTTTGCTTTCGCCAAGACAGCTCTCAACCAAGAAGGCTATCAAGGTCAGACGCTGACATTCACTACTGCGTCGCATACGCCGCCGACAGTACAAACACTCGGTGCTACGGCTATCGGTATGTATGCAGCAACACTGCGTAAATCGGTAACGGCAGGTAGTGAACCTATCATCGAAGAAGGCTGGGAATACAGGAGAGTCGGCGAAGTGGTATGGACTAAGACACAAAATGCCAACATCAACAACCTCGCACAAG
>CAJPNS010000061.1 GCA_905372135.1 Porphyromonadaceae bacterium
ATATAAAATCGATAAAAGAGAAGAAAACCAAGAAAGAATCTCGGTTTGGATGGAGGATGATAAATATGTTCGACGACAACAATGAAAGTAAGATATAGCGAATAGTTTATACTGCAACTTTATCAATATGATATTTTAGATAAAAAGTAATGACTGCTCAAGACTTATTGAAAGATATAAATTTCGAAAATCTAAATTACACTATGACTGCCAAACACAATATAATAAAGGTAATAGGCGTAGGTGGCGGCGGATGTAATGCCGTAGCCAATATGTACAACGACAATGTCGAAGGAGTGACTTTCGTAGTATGTAATACCGACGACCAAGCCCTGCAAAACTCGCCTATCCCGAACCAGATACTACTCGGCGACGCCGGACTCGGTGCAGGCAACGACCCCGAAAAAGCTCGCGAAGCTGCCCAAGCATCGCTGACGGAAATAAGAGATATGCTCATAGACAATGCCGAAGGCGCTACGGGCAAAGACGGAAGCCTCAAGATAAATACCAAAATGGCATTCATCACCGCAGGAATGGGGGGCGGTACAGGTACGGGAGCAGCTCCGGTGGTTGCCGAAGTGTGCCACCAACTCGGTATTCTTACCGTGGGAATAGTAACTATACCGTTCGACTTCGAGCCGCCTAAAAAGATGCGTCAGGCTCTCGACGGCATAGCACGAATGAGCCCTTTCCTCGACTCACTGCTTGTAATACGCAACGACCAGATACCGAAGATATTTCCCGAACATAAATTTTCGTCGTTCATGCGGCTCGCCGACGGCATACTCGCAAATGCAGCCAAAAGCATTGTGGAGATAATCACCAAAAAAGGATACATCAACGTCGACTTTGCCGATGTGTGTACCACGCTCAAAAACGGCGGACGCACCATAATGAACTTCGGGCAAGCATCGGGCGAACACCGCGTTATGAATGCCATAAAAGAGGCAATGAATACTCCATTGCTATTCGAGTATGAGGTAGAAAAGACTAAAAAGATGCTCATAGCCGTCTATACATCGCCGAGCAATGAGATAACGTCTACCGAAATGTCTGAAATAAAGTTGCTTATGGAGACTCTCGACAAAGATATCGACTTTATCTGGGGAGCCTTCCTCGACGACTCGCTCGGCGACGAGGTGAAAATCACATTGATAGCCACCTGCTCCGACGACAATGTCGTACCAAAGCCTATCGACGTAATGATAAAAAACAACGAATATACCAAGATAAAAGACCGCTCGACCTTATACATCGAAGACCTCGACTCCAAAGAAGTACTGAAGCATATTCAAGAGATACCCGCCTACAAGCGTGTAGAAGGTTTATAGGGCGGAGACAACTACATATTGCAAAGAAAAACATCTATTTAGTATTAATTGTTATACAAAAAAAGTAATCAAAAAAATGAAAGTAAAAATCAGTTTAATTGCTATCGTAATAGCAGGTCTTATGGTCGCAGGAGCTTGCGGCAGTTCTATAGGTAGTATCGGCTCTTCTTCTTCGCCGGCTTATAGTGCCGGACAGTCGTTTGGTGGCTCTATACTCAGCTTGTATTCTAATTACAAACAAAACGGACGTATCGATCTTTCGAACGCCAATACATTGCTACAGATATCTCAATTGGCAATGACTACCAATACTGTAAAAGAAAATCTTAAAAACAAAGATTTCTATCCGAGTTTCGTACAAGGAGCGGTATTCGGTTCGCAGCAGAAGGTGAACCAAGGCAATATCGGCACTATTATCGATACCCTTACCGGACTCAACCTCGGAGGTATAGTAGAATCGGCTACAAGCGGCACTATCGATTCGTCTACGGCATCGAGTGTAACGTCGGCTCTGTCTTCGATATTCAATGTTATAGGCAAGTAATTAGCTCAGTATCAATTGTGCAGTATTATCCCTCAGACAAAAAGCTCTCAAACTCTTTTGTAAAGAATATCTTGAGCTTTTTTTGAAGGGATTGTTATATTTGGTGTATCTCTACGAGACGAAAAGAAATAATATTCCAACAAAAAAATATTTCACAAACAGTTTCGGCTGTAGCATATAGTTTATTATGATAGAATACAATTACCCCCTATTGCGACACAATAGTTTTGGTCTCGACGTCGTAGCCGAGCGTTTTTTCGGTTACTCCACCGACAGCGAACTCAAAGACTATCTCCGCTACGAGTACGACTCGTCTACTCGTATGCTACATATAGGCGGTGGCAACAATCTTCTCTTTACCGGCGATTTCAGCGGCACCATACTTCACTCTTCGATAAAATACATCTCTATCGAGAGCGAGACCGACGATAACGTATTCGTTCGGGTAGGAGCAGGAGTCCTCTTCGACGACTTTTGCCGACAGGCAGTCGAATGCAATTGGGGAGGAGTCGAAAACCTATCGCTTATCCCGAGCCAAGTAGGTGCCGCGGCTATACAGAATATAGGAGCATACGGGGCTGAAGCAAAAGATACTATCGTAGAGGTCGACGCTATAGAGATTGCTACGTGCAAAAGACGTACATTCGGCGTACAAGAGTGCAAATATGGCTATCGAAGCAGTATATTCAAGACCGCTCTCGAGGGGCAGTTTGTAGTATTATCGGTACTCTTCCGCCTCGATAAACACCCGAGACCCAATATCGAATATGCAGCACTCAGAGATTTCTTCGACTGCGGCTATACTCCAAACATAGAAGAAGTACGAGATGCTGTGGTATCTATACGCCAGTCGAAGTTGCCCGACCCCAAGCGGCTTGGCAATGCAGGTAGTTTCTTCAAAAACCCCTATTGTAGCAGAGCCGATTTCGAACTCCTGCGCCGGCAGTACGACGATATGCCACACTACGACGTTTCCGACGACTTAGTGAAAATCCCCGCCGCATACCTTATCGAAAAGTGCGGACTCAAAGGCAAACGCATCGGTAATGTCGGCGTATACGACCGGCAGCCGCTGGTGATAGTAAACTACGGAGGAGCCACTCCAAGAGAGATAGTAGCGCTTGCCGACGAGATCCGACAGAGCGTTAACCGAAAATTCGGCATCGACCTTATGCCCGAGGTCATTTATGTTTAGGGCTATAATGCTTATATATTGTTTTTTGCTAACCGAAACTTCCATAATTGAAATAAAAATAGTACCTTTGCAAAAAAGTAAATTTTTCGAACAATGAGCAACGATTCTCGACAGATACTCGAGTTGGCAATGCGGAAAATAGAAGCACTTGAAGCAGACAATAAGCAGCTGCAAAGAGATATTGCCCGCTTATCGGAGGTCGAAGCTCGGTACAGAGATTTGCTTGGTAATTATGAGAGGTTGAAGTTGGCAAGAGCTTTCGGACAGTCGGAAGACGACAAAAAGAGGGCATATCGCCGACTGACCAATATGATTACGGAGATTGATAAGTGTTTGGAAATGCTCAACGATTAAAATCACTATTCCGATGGACGAGTCAGAACGTCAGAATATAACGGTAAAAGTAGCAGGTAATATCTTTCCGCTCGAGATAGCAAGCGATCAGGAAGAGTTTTACCGCAAAGCGGAAAGCATTTTCAAGCATAAAATGGAATATTACGAAAAGAAATATACGGAAAGCCCCCGAAATGCTATCGTGGCAATGGCTGGTTACGATATTACGGTATGTTTTCTAAGGTATATAGACTCTATCGACAATACGCAAGCTCTAAGAGAGCTCGAAAGACTCATTGTCGGCAGAGACGACAGATAAAGGTAGCTTCGGTAGCGTTGCTCCTCTACTCCGCCCACTCTTTTCCGACAGAGCGAGCAGTAATATCTCCAACAACACATTCGATCTCCGACAAAACAGACGGTAGCGATACGGTTTGTTTTTGAAGCGAGCTGTATATCTTCTGTGTATGCAGCAGGTAAAGTATTGTATAATTGATGTAAAAGGAACAAAGAATCTAACTTAATGATGAGTATATTATTTATTACGATTGCGCTCATTGGAGGCATAGGAATAGGTGTTTTGGTAAACTATCTTATCGCCCGAAGCAAAGGCAATGCCATACTGAGGAAAGCAAAAGACGAGGCAGAAAGCCTCAAAAAAGCCAAGATGCTCGAGGCTAAAGAGAAGTTTATAAACCTCAAAGCCGATTACGAAAAAGAGGTTGCCGAACGAGAACAGAAGTTGAGGCAGATGGAAAATCAGCACAACCAGAAAGAGCAAGCAATAAAGCAGAAATACCAAGAGATAAACCACAAAAACCAAGAACTCCAAAACGAGAATAAAAAGCTCGATGTCGTACGCGAAAACCTCAACAACCAAATCGTATTGGTCGACAACAAACGCAAGGAACTCGACAAACTCAAAGCCGAAGAGATAGAGAAACTCTCGCACATATCGGGGCTATCGGTAGAGCAGGCAAAGGCACAGCTTATAGAGTCTATCAGAGACGAGGCTAAGACCGACGCTATGGCATACGTAACCGAGGTAATGGAAGAGGCTAAGATGACTGCCAACAAAGAGGCAAAACGCATAGTGATACAGACCATACAGAGAGTTGCTACCGAGGCGGCTATCGAAAATTCGATTACGGTATTCCATATCGAGTCCGACGAGATGAAAGGACGCATCATCGGACGCGAGGGCAGGAATATACGTGCTCTGGAGGCGGCTACAGGCGTAGAGTTCATCGTCGACGACACACCGGAGGCAATCGTACTTTCGGGTTTCGACCCCGTAAGACGCGAAGTGGCACGCTTGTCGCTTCATCAGCTCGTTACCGACGGCAGAATCCACCCCGCACGTATCGAAGAGGTAGTAGCAAAGACACGAAAGCAGATAGAAGAGGAGATAGCCGAAGTGGGCAAACGCACCACTATCGACCTTGGCATACACGGACTGCATCCCGACCTTATCCGCCTGGTGGGTAAGATGAAATATCGTTCGTCGTACGGACAGAACCTTCTGCAACACTCGCGCGAGGTTGCCAACTTATGTGCTATAATGGCTGCCGAGCTCGGTCTGAATCCGCAGAAGGCAAAACGTGCCGGCTTGCTACACGATATAGGTAAGGTGCCCGACGACCAACCCGAACTGCCACACGCAATATTCGGTATGAATATCGCCGAGAAGTACAAAGAAAAACCAGATATCTGCAACGCAATAGGCGCTCACCACGACGAATTGGAGATGACCTCGCTACTTGCTCCCATAGTACAGGTATGCGACGCTATATCGGGAGCTCGCCCGGGAGCTCGACGAGAGATTGTAGAGGCGTACGTCAAACGTCTGAACGACCTCGAAAACCTTGCTATGAGCTACGAAGGCGTCGTGAAGACCTACGCCATACAGGCTGGTCGAGAGCTGCGAGTGATAGTGGGTGCCGACAAGATAGACGATACGGCTATCGAAAAACTCTCGTACGATATCGCCAAGAAGATACAAGATACGATGACCTATCCCGGACAGGTTAAAATCACCGTTATCCGCGAGACACGCTCGGTAAGCTACGCCAAGTAGGGCAGAGGCTAACAAACGGTTGCCGACAACGACTAACGTTTAGTCGTCAGCCTCTGGGGAGATATGTTCTCCGACCCGAAGATAGGGTGTTGTACCGCATTAGCAGGTGGAAATAAGAGTTATGAAGTAAGTTGTTGCACTCACGACGAACTTATAATACAGGTAAACAATAATCGTATTGTATGGGCGAAAAATCTTTCGCCCATACTTTTTTATTGCCACCCCCTGTACAGACAATTCACGAATTGTCTCATCAATATCATTTAACACACGATGTAGGGGCGAAAACATGTGTTCGCCCTTTTAAATAGTTGTGTTCGCACTTATAATAATCTTGTTCGCCCCCCCAATACCTAACACCTAAAACCTCAAACAGCTAAACGACTAAACGCTTCAGCAACATCTCAACTTAGTTATTCGAGCGTAAGACCGACAGTCTGCCCCTTTACTATCCTTGTGCCTGCGGCGACCGACTGTTGCCGTACCGTTCCTCGCCCTACGAGACGAGTACGAAGACCGTTTCGCTCCAAAAGATAGATAGCGTCTTTTGCCCCCATACCTACTACGTTTGGCACGAGGTTTTGTATCGTCTCCAACTCTGCGGTGCGGATACGATTGCTGTCGTTGCGGGCAATGACCCACTCATATCCGAGGTTGTCGGCATCTACGTCGAGGCGTCGGAAAAGATACTTCATCACATCGCCTCTGCCTCGCTTCACCGCTGTGGGTAGATATTTGATACTGTCTTGCAGACGGGCTTTGGTACCCGAGTTGTGTACAAACATCACCTGCTCGGCTATATTGCGAAAAACATCTCCACTCTGCGAACCCCAGATATTGGGGCGTTGCATCACTACTATACACGAGTACAACGGGCGGTCGGCAGGGAAATATCCGCAGAAACTCACTTGGTCGGTCGTATGCCCCTCTGTAAAGAAGACGGCTGTGCCTGTCTTACCTGCAAAACTCACCTTCGACGAACGGCAGCTGTATGCCGTACCGCCTTTTTTCTCTACCACACTGCGTAGCATATCTTGCAGCTGTGCGATAGTCTTCTTCGATGCTATCGGGCGACTTGCCGTCTTGGCGTGGAAACGCTTGGTAGTACCATTGTCCGATATCTCTTTTACTAAAAAAGGGTCTATCAGTTTGCCGCCGCTTGCGATAGCGTTGTAGAAACGAAGCATATATATAGGCGGTACTGCCGTCTGGTATCCAAACGATAGCGTCGGCAGGTCGGTGCGGTTGATGGTGTCTTTGACGTTCCAATACTTCATCGGTCCTATCTTGAAGCCTGTGGCTCCGGGCAGTTGTATGTCGAATGGCTCGTTTACGCCTGTCTTTCGTATGTCGGCAACGAAGTCCATCGGTCGGTTTTCGTAAGCTTCGCCTATGATGTTCGACGTACCTACGTTAGACGAAAAGGCGAGAACGTCCGATACCGTCAGCGCACTCCACGATGGGTTTGGATTGTGGTCGGTTACTCGCGGGTAACGCTTATTGTAGGAGTCTACTATCGTATTCGGTTCCACTATACCTCGCTCCAGAGCGACGAGCAACGATAGTGTCTTGAATGTCGACCCCGGCGGGTTGAGGTCGGCGATAGCCATATTGCCTCCCTCGAAGTAACCGCTCGGCGAGTAGTATAGGTTGCTTATAGCCTTTATCTCGCCTGTGGCTACCTCCATCAGTATGGCGCAGCCGCGTTCGATACCGAGTGCTTGTGCCTGACGCAGCAGACAAGAGTGTGTTATCTCTTGCATCTCTATGTTGAGAGTAAGTGTAACGTCGGCTCCGTCGATCGCCTTCTTATCGTCGTAGTATACGGTCTTGCTACGGCTTATCTTTATCGGATTGCTTATACCGTCGACGCCCCTGAGCAGAGAGTCGAACTGCAGTTCTATGCCGAAGCGTCCGCTTGTCGCCTGGCTCTTGTCGGCGAAGAGATCGCCTATAGTCCTCAGAGCCATACCGCCGTAAGGATGCACACGTCGGTTTACCTCTTCCGATACCATACAGTCGGTATACTTGCCTCTGCTTGTATTGAATAGCGGCATCTTCATCAGCTCTTTGCGTTGTAGGTAGTCGACATAACGCCGAGTAAGTAGTACCTTTTTCTTCTTTGTATAAGCTTCGTTTATTCTGGCTCTGTAATACGACGGTGGGGCATCGCCCAAGTATGCCGACAGACTCTCCGATAGCTTATTGATGCTGTCGGTGCGGTTGAACTTCCAACGCTCAGCTTTCGGGCTCTTACGATGCTTTTGACTGAGGTCTTTCTCTATTATATGCAGCTGTTGTCCGTTGAAGAATATCTTATACACCTTCATCGATGCGGCGAGTATCTCCTTCTCGCCTTTGCTGTTGTAGCAATATATCGTACCTCGCAGCGGTTCTATACGGCGTGGTTTGTTGAGGCTCTTGATGGTAGTGCCTATATCGCCCCAAGTATTGCCGTTGATATACTGTATCTTTATTATACCATAAAGACAAGCTGCAAACAACCCTACAAAAAGCAGATATATCAGTGCGAAACCTATCTTAATCCTGTTTTTGGTATCCATTTTGCTCTACTTTGTCGGCTATAGGGGCTTTATCTTTTTTAGAATAATAATGTAAAATCACTCAACTCAGTGGCAACTGCCCTCTAAGGCATCGCAGTAGATACAATGCTTCGACCCGTCGCCGAGAACTTTGTATAGTGGAGGTACATCTTCTACCGTCGATATACAGCGTGGGTTGCCGCAGGGCGAGGCTTCGACGATATTGTCTGTCGCAGTAGGCTGCTTGCCCTCTTCTGCCCATTTGAGCAACGTATAGATGAGAGCCATACGGATATATTTGCCGTTGCGTACCTGCTCGAAATACAGCGCTCCGGGGTGAGAGTCAACCTCGTAGGCTATCTCGTTTACCCTTGGTAGCGGGTGGAGTATTATTATATCTTTTTTGGCATACAATAGTTTATTCATAGTAAGAATAAAGCTGTTTTTCAGTCGCTCGTATTTCTCTTCGCTATCGAACCGCTCTTTCTGTACGCGAGTCATATAGAGGATATCGAGGTTGGGCATAACTTCGTCGAGGCTTTCGGTCTCGTAGTACTTATAACCTTTTTTCTCTATATCTTTTCTCAGATAGTCGGGTATGGCGAGTTCTCGAGGCGATACGAATACGAACTCCACTCCGGGGTAACGCCCCATAGCTTTAGTGAGTGAGTGCACGGTACGTCCGTATAAAAGATCGCCGCAGAAGCCTATGGTAAGGTTCGAGAATCTGCCTTTGTTGCGATATATCGTAAGCATATCGGCGAGTGTCTGTGTTGGGTGGCAATGCCCGCCGTCGCCGGCGTTGATGATTGGTATCGAGGCATATTGCGAAGCGACCCACGGGGCTCCCTCTTTGTGGTGGCGCATAGCTATGATATCGGCAAATTTCTCTACCACACGCACGGTATCGGCTACTACTTCGCCTTTGCTCACCGACGAGGCGGCGGCATCGGAGAAGCCCAAGACACTACCGCCAAGCTCCATCATCGCAGCGGTGAAACTCAGACGCGTCCGTGTGCTCGGCTCGTAGAAAAGGGTTGCCAACTTCTTACCCTTGCAAGCCTCGGCGTAACTGCTACGATTCGATATGATATCCATTGCGAGCCGTACGAGGCTCTCCAACTCTTCGACGCTGAAATCTGTTATTTCCAGCAGACTACGTATCTTACTAAGCATATATTATATCATTATAACGTTGTTCGATAGGTGTATTCCCGTTGCGGCAAACGGCTGAGCAAAATTAGATATAAATTTCCACTCTTTGCTCCCTTTGATGTAAAAAATATAGATACAAACTTATTTCGGCGTATCTATCGTAGCCACTTGCCTCGTGTATTCGTACAGACATCTCTTCGTCCTCGTTTAAACAGTTTAAACAGTTAAACGATTGAACGACTAAATGCAATTCGTAATTTACGCAAAAACGTACCGCAGGTAGTAATTGAATTATTAACTTTGCAGAAAATAAAACACACAACAGGAATAATATGAAAGTACTTGTAATAGGGGCGGGTGGCAGAGAGCACGCCATCTGCGCTGCCTTAGGAAAATCTCCAAAAGTAACCGAGATATACTGTGCTCCGGGCAATGCCGGTATCGCACGTATAGCTCATTGTGTCGCTATCGGCGATACGGAAGTCGACGAATTGTTGCGGTTTGCTCAGACTCACTCGGTAGACCTTACCGTCGTAGGACCCGAGGCGGCTTTGGCAGCCGGTATAGCCGACCTCTTTACACAACACGGACTTAGAATTTTTGGTGCCTCGAAGCACGCCACCCGTATAGAGTCCAGCAAGGAGTTTGCCAAAAACCTGATGATGAAGTACGGTATTCCTACTGCCGACTATGCCGTTTTTGCCGATTATACCGAAGCTATGGCTTATGTCGAACGGCACGGGACACCGATAGTGATAAAATACGACGGTCTTGCGGCGGGTAAGGGCGTCGTAGTAGCTATGACGCACGCCGAAGCCGAAGCGGCTCTGCACGATATGCTTATGGAGCACAAGTTCGGCTCCGACAGGGTGATTATAGAGGAGTTTATGCAGGGGCAGGAGTTCTCTTTTATGTGCTTCGTAAATGGCGCTGACGTATATCCTATGGCTTTGGCACAAGACCACAAAAGGGCTTTCGAGGGCGACCTCGGACCCAATACGGGCGGAATGGGTGCATATTCGCCACTGCCCTTCATCACTGCCGAAGACCGAGACTTTGCCCTCAACCGCATAATGAAACCAACGGCAAATGCCTTGGTAGCAGAGGGTTGCAGCTTCTGCGGCGTATTGTACGGTGGGTTGATGAAGACTGCCAAAGGGATTAAAGTCATAGAGTTCAACGCACGTTTTGGCGACCCTGAGACCGAAGTTGTCTTACCTCGCCTCACAAGCGATATCTTCGACGTCTTCAACGATGTCTTAGACCGCAGGACGCCTTGCATAGAGTGGGATAGCCGTGCTGCAATAGGTTTCGTGCTGGCATCGAAGGGGTATCCCGAGAGCTATCGTAAAGGATTCGAGATAAAACACCTCGACACGCTCAAAGGCGTAGAGGTATTCCATATGGGCACTAAATACGACGGCGACCGTCTGCTTACCAATGGCGGCAGGGTACTCTTCGTAACGGGGTTGGCGGCGACACTTGCCGAAGCTCGCGAGAATGTTCTGACAGAAATAGCCAAGATAGACTGCGACAACCTATTCTATCGCAGCGATATAGGCTATCAGGCGATTTGAATGGGTAGGTGGATGTTTGTGGGCAATAATATTGATAACTAAAACTCTATTTATCTGAATAGTGCATTAGTAATTTTAGAATTATAATCCTTGCCTCTTGTTCAAGTATTTCGTATACTATTCGATTCTTTTTATCGACCCGCCTACTCCAAACCTCTCGGGATATGTAATGTTTCAACTGTTCGGGATTACCTATACCCATTCGTGGAGAGATTTCGAGTTCTTTTAGAAGTTTCTCTACTCTATTACGGATGCTTTGGGAATACGATTTTTTTATAATAGAGAGATCTGCTTGAGCCTCACGCGACATATACAGAGTATAGACTAATCCCATAGGTGTTCGATGTCTACTCTTTTCAATAAACTATGCTCTCTGTCGTAATCGGCAGAAGACAGTAGTCTGTCTATTTCTTTATAATCGTAATCGAGTTCTTCACTTTTTCTCACACTAAACTTGATTTTCAGAGAAGACAGTAATTTGCTTACCTTGTCGAATTCTAAGATGTCTGATGTCTCTATCACTATTGTATTCATAATATATCTTCATTTATTGTGACACAAAGGTAGTAATTATTTCTATTGATAGACAAAATAAATCATTAATTTTGGCTGAGATAAGAAAAA
This sequence comes from Porphyromonadaceae bacterium, assembly GCA_905372135.1. Classification (GTDB taxonomy): domain Bacteria; phylum Bacteroidota; class Bacteroidia; order Bacteroidales; family Paludibacteraceae; genus F0058. The sequence continues at coordinate 11,380 of CAJPNS010000061.1, forward strand.
AACGTAATTTTGTAGCCGATTTATAAATGAAGGAATATTATGAATATGAAGTAATAAAGAACAAAAAATAAATGTAAATATGAGAGTAAATACAACATCAACAAACTATTTCTTTTGTAAGAGTAAAAAGATGATTATTATTATTGGTCTTTTTTTATTTTCATCAATTTGTCAATTATCATTAGCTCAAGAAGTAGAAGAGCTAAAAATCGAAAATCAAAGTCAGAAAAAAGAAGAAGTATACAAATCAAGTATGTTAGAGCTTGAAGATAATGGTGAACAGTCAACTTCTGAAA
>CAJPNS010000062.1 GCA_905372135.1 Porphyromonadaceae bacterium
AGTTCTCGGTAAGTCGATCGTTACGAAACAGCTTACAATAGAGTCTATCAAAAACCATACAATATATGTAAGCATATTTTTTTGGTAAATATATTTTTGGCAAAAATAATCATTATTTTCCAGTAGCCAAATTTTTCGGCGTTAAAAATATATAAAAATGCGTTTCTGTTTATGACAGTCCGTATTCTACCCGATAAAAGTTTATGCTTAGGTATCCGCTTAGTTCGCTTTTTTATAACTCTATCGCTTGAAGCTACATCTCTCGTTTTTTTATCCTTGCAATAGTGCCCGAATTGTTATAATTTTGTAGCTCATATAAATCTAATAATATTATTTATAACGCTTTGTCTTATGCCTGTTTTATACCTTATTATCGGGTTCGCTTTGGGAGCTATTGTTGCGCTTATCGTCTATTTTTTCTTGAACAAAAACATTGCCTCGCTCAATACGGACAATGTCGCACTCAGGGCAGACAACGCTTTGCTAAAAGAGGAATTGAACTCTAAGATACAGCAGATAACCGATTTATCGATAGAGTGCGAGCGTCTCAAGAGCGACAATGCCAACAACGAAGCCAAACTCTCGGCTCAGAAAGAGGAAATATCGAATCTAAGAGACGAACTTAATAAAGAGTTTAAGATTCTTGCCAACGAAATATTCGAAGAAAAGACGCGTAAATTCTCGCAACTCAACGAAGAGAAGTTGCAAAGTATACTAAATCCGTTGAAAGAGAATATCAATAAGTTTGAGAAGAAAATAGACGAAACTTATAACAATGAGACTCGTGAGAAAACGGCTCTAAAAAAGGAGTTGGAGCATATAATCAATATCAACCGACAGATGAGCGACGACGCACAAAAGCTAACAAATGCTCTGAAAGGCGATAAAAAGCTGCAAGGCAATTGGGGCGAAATGCAGTTGGAGCAGATACTCGAAAAGTCGGGGCTGGAGAGAAACCTACATTACGTACGGCAGGAGTATTTCTCCGACGATGAAGGTAATAAGCTTATCCCCGACTATGTCATTAATCTTCCGCAAGATAAACATTATATCATAGACAGTAAAGTATCGCTGGTAAACTACGAACGCTCGTTCAATGCCGATTCGGACGAAGACAGACTGTTGTACCTCAACGAACACATCAAAGACATAAAGAAGCATATAGACTTGCTTAGCCGTAAGAACTACCACCAACTCACTAATACTCCGGACTTTGTGTTTATGTATTTTGCTTTTGAATCTGCCCTTTTCTCGGCATTACAGCACGATAACACTCTCTTCGACTATGCTTTTAAAAAGAATATTATACTTGTATCGACTACGACGCTTCTGGCGAGTCTGCGCACGGTGTCGTTCATCTGGACACAAGAAAATCAACGCAAATACGCCCTCGAAATAGCCAAGCAGGGCGGACAGCTATACGATAAATTTGTAGGTTTTATCGATAATATGGTGAAAGTGGGCAGAAGTCTCGATACGGCAAAGAGCACCTACCAAGATGCAATGCACCAACTCGTAAAACACAATGCAAATGGCTCGTACAACGCTGGAACGATAGTGGGACAAGCCGAGGCGCTCAAAAACCTTGGAGCTACCGCATCGAAACAGATTCCCAAAAACATTTTGGATGTGGCTCTCAAAGAAGATGGCGGTAATATCGAGATGAAATAATTATGGATTTGATAAATAAGATATTACAGTATCGTAGCATATCTATAGTAGGTCTCGAAAAGAATACGGGTAAGACCGAAACACTCAACTTTATCATTCGTCGGGTGAAAGATTGCGGTAAGACTATCGCAGTAACATCTATCGGTATCGACGGCGAGACGGTCGATGCCGTTACGCGTACGTCGAAACCAGAGATAAGGATATATAGAGGTATGATATTCAATACCGCCGAACAATATTTTCTAAAAAAGCGTTTCTCTGCAGAAATTCTCGATATTTCAGACGAATACACTATTCTCGGCAGATTGGTTACAGCCAAAGCTCTGGGCAATGGGAGGATGTTGCTCTCGGGAGCTGCCGATACCCACACTCTGAAAAAGACTATCGAAAACAACCGCCGTTTTGGTACCGATATCACTATTGTAGACGGAGCTTTGTCGAGATTGAGTTTGGCGTCGCCGGCTATTACCGAGTCGATGATATTGGCTACGGGAGCCGCGTATTCGTCTAATATAGAGACTCTGGTGAGGAAAACCAAATTCGTATGCTCGCTTATAAACCTACCGATATACGATACCGAAAACATACGTTACAGCCACAACAACTTACCACTAAATACCGACAACGAAAAAAAAGGCGTTTATTGCCTTATAGATAATGAATTGTACGACTTGGGAGGGAGCTCAGCCCTTACCATTTCGAGTATTTCGAAAGAGAGTCTCGAAAAAATAGCGACACACAGAAATATCTTTGTTTTCGGCATATTGTCGAATAAACTGATAGACTTCCTGATAGAAAACAACATAGCCAAAGGGATGTCGATAGTAGTAAAAGACTTTTCGACCATATTCGTGTCTGACGATAAATATCATCTCTTCGCCCGACTTGGCGGTCGAGTAGAGGTGTTGCAGAAAACCAATCTTATAGCCCTTACCGTCAATCCGACTTCGCCCGACGGTACGGTATTGAATAGCGATACGCTGCAGAAGCGTCTGGCCGATGAGATAGGCGTAGAGGTAATCGATGTAAAAAAGGTGGAGTCTCAATAACTATCGTACGAAGACGATAGGTCGAGTGTATCGGTAGGACTGAAAGCCTCTTCGATGTGCTCTACTTCAAATCCGTTGTCGGATACGGTGATAGCCACGATTTCGAAACGAACACCGAGAGAGGTCATACCTTTTTGACGCATATATTCGTCGGTGGCGTTGATGAGGTTTTGCATCTTCTTTTTACCAACGAAACTTTCGGGGTAGCCGAAGTAGTTCGTCGAACGAGTTTTTACCTCTACTATCGATAGAAAATCGTAACGTTTGGCTATGATATCTATCTCCCAATGCCCGTACCGCCAGTTTGTCTCGAGTATGGTATAGCCCTTGTCTTCGAGATATTTTTTAGCAATCTCCTCGCCGCGTTGCCCCAACTTATTATGTTTAGCCATTGTGTATCAGATATCGGATATATCCGACAATGCAAAGTTAATGAAAATAAGAGACTGCCATACTTTGCGGTACGACAGTCTCCGTAATTATTAGCTGAATTTACTTGTTTACTTTTTTTCGAAGAAACCTATCACATCGCCTTTCTTAACGATCTTGCCCTGTTCGACAGCATCGATAATCTTGCCGCTGTAGTTGGCATAGACAAATTCGAGTCCGTTGGCGGGTGTCTGTATGGCACAGATAAGGTCGCCCTCTTTGAACATCTTGCCGTTTTCGGGTTTGAGCGAAATATCTTCGAAGTCGAGTTCCCACATCACCACACCGGCAGCGGTAGCGTTGATTGGTTCTGCATCGGGGTGACGTTTGATAGCCATTTCCGACAAGTCGAGTTTGACGGGAGCGGCACTCGGAGCAGCGGCGTTCTGCTTGTTCATAGCAGCTTCGAGCTCTTTGTAGAAGCGCTTCTTAGCTTCGCCCGACTTGTATTCGCGATACTGTTTTTCGTGCATAGCAAACTCGAATAGCTCTTCGTCGTCAGGACCACGATCCCAGCCGAGTTCTTCCATCTCTTTGATGAATTTCGGCAATTCGTCGGGATAGTTGTCTTGCGGGTTTGTCGTAGAGAACTCGAATTTGTTCTTCTTGGCAAGCTCTATTATCTCTTTGTCGAGAGGTCCGGGTAGGTTACCTGCCTTGCCGAGTATCATATTCCAAGTGGCTTGGTCCATCATTTCGTAGCGTCCGCCGCCTTTGCTCATAGAGAATATATTCATCAGAGCTACGTTCTTCACATACTGGCTGAATGGTGTCACGAGCGGTGGGTAACCGAGTTTAGGCCAAACAAACTTCACTTCGTTGAAGAGCTGTATGAGCAGTTCATCTTCGGTGAGTTCTGCCTTGCCGTCTTTTTTCAGGTTGGCGTTGATTGCAGCGTGTACCCCTTTGAGGTCTGCCATAAGCGAACCCATCATACCACCGGGCAATCCGCAAGTGATGAGCAACGAGTTCATAAAGCGGTTGCGTTCGTCGATGAAGTAACCCAAGAAGTCGTCGATGAAGCTCTGTGTGAGTTCACGAACCTTCATATAGGCGTTCATATTGATTTCGGGCACGTCGAATCCGGCGTCTTTCAACATCTCTACGATGGTGATAACGTCGGGGTGAACCATACCCCAAGACAACGGCTCCATAGCTACGTCGAGATAGTCGACGCCTGCTTTTGCAACCTCGAGCATAGAGGCTACCGAGAAGCCCGGTCCGGTGTGTCCGTGGTACTGTACTGGGATATTCGGGTGTCTCTCTTTGATGGCACGTACTATCTTGCCGTTCGTTTCGGGGCGACCGATACCTGCCATATCTTTCAGACATATTTCGTCGGCACCTGCGGCGATTAGTTCTTCTGCCATCTTAATGTAATATTCTGCCGTATGTACGGGCGAATATGTGATACACAGCGTTGCTTGGGCTATCATACCTGCCTCTTTTGCCCACACTATCGAGGGGATAATGTTGCGGGTATCGTTCAGACCGCAGAAGATACGTGTGATATCGACGCCCTGAGCCTTTTTGACACGGTACATCAGTTTACGCACATCGGCGGGAACGGGGTTCATACGGAGACCGTTCAGACCTCTGTCGAGCATATGCGTCTGAATACCTGCGTCGTTGAAAAATTTACAGAAAGCCCTCACCGAATGGTTTGGGTTTTCGCCATAGAGGAGGTTTACCTGCTCCGAGGCACCGCCGTTGGTCTCTACGCGAGCGAAGCAGCCCATCTCGATGATGTGAGGTGCAACCTTTTCCAATTGGTCTTTGCGTGGCACGTACTTACCCGAAGCCTGCCACATGTCCCTATAAACAAGACTTAATTTAATCTCTTTTTTCTTCATATTATTTGATGTTAAAAAAATTCCGTATTACAGGTGGCAAAGTTACTAAAAAGTTTTCAAATCATCGGTATATTTATATATGATATTTCAGTGGTGTTATAGCTCAAATATACCGCAATAACCCCACTCTGTTGGATGCAAATTATCGACAGATTATATATCTCACCAAGCCGCAACAACGTACTCAAATAAAAAAGGGCGAACTTGTTTGTTCGTCCTTTTTATCGTATTACGCAATTTTATTCGTATTGCCCTCTGTAATTGATTATTGCTTCACCAGCTTGGCTACCTTGCCATCGGCGTTTACGGTGTATACTCCTGCAGGCAGGTGCGATACGTCGATGCTTGCCGTATCGGTGGCTTTGGCTACTTCCGTACCATAGATATTATATATGCGTATGTTGCGTGCAGATACGGAGAGGTAGAGAGTGTTGCCGACGGGGTTCGGGTAGAGTGTGAGAGCGGGCTCCGCTGAGGCTTCGGCTATGTCGGTAGTACCGGCGCAAGCATAAGTTCCGTCAGTCACAATGTTCTTGTCTCCCTTATAGTATTGCACTTTCCAGTTTTTGTCTACGGCATTATCCTTATTGGTAGCAACGACTGTATCGTTGTTTGTCGACGTGGGGCTGTGTGCAGGCTGTATCTTACCGAAAAATTTACCGTTTCTGTCGGGCAGCGAGCAGTAGATAGAGTCGAGAGCCTGAGTCGAGAACCTATTGTCGTAGCAAAAGAATCTACTTAACTCGGTATTCTTGCTTATATCGATACTGCTTATATTATTGATGTAGCAATACAATTGTGTTAACTTGGTCAACTTCGTTACGTCGATAGAGGTGAGTTTATTCTTGTAGCAAGATACTACCGTAAGCTCAGTGTTGTTCGATAAGTTGAGAGAAGTAAGCTTATTATCTCCGCAATATATCTCTCTCAGCTTAGTGTTTTGGCTGACATCGAGAGTATCTATCTTATTTACTCCGCAGTATAACTCTTGCAACTCAGTCAGCTTCGATACATCGATAGAGGTTAGATTATTGGTGCCGCAACCAAGATATTCCAACTTTGGATTGTTGCTTACATTGAGTGTAGATATCTTGTTTTGAGCACCATATAAGATTCTCAACTTTGTGTTGTTACTTACGTCAAGAGAGTCTATTTCATTGACGTGACAACGTAGCTCATTGAGTTCTGCCATTTTCGACACATCGAGAGAAGTAATCTTGTTGTTACTGCAATTAATCTTTTCGAGCATCGTATTTTTGCTTAAATCGAGAGCAGTTAGCTTATTGTCGGAGCAGTCTAAGAATTTTAGAACAGTATTATTTTTTAAATCGAGTGAGTCTATGTTATTAACAAAGCAATACAGGTCTGTCAACTTCGTCAAGTTCGATACGTCGAGTGAACTTATCGCATTGTTATAACAAGATAAAACCACCAGTTCCGTATTGTTGCTTACGTCGATAGCGGTAATGTTGTCTTGGTTTTTTCTGCAAAAGAATGCCGTCAGGTCGCCGTATACAGTCATCGTAGAGTCTCCTGCGGCGAAGCCTATTGCTTTCGAGTGAAGTGTGGTACCCGCCGTCAAGGTGGTATCGAGGCTACCGCTTTTAACTCTTACAGGTGTGCTGTCGGCGGCTGCTTTGAAATCGAGTTTGATTACAGAGTCTTTCGTAACTTTAAGGTTGATGAATCGGCTCATATTTACTTGTGCCTGAGCCTTGGCGCTTCCAAAAAGCCCTATGGTAAGGGCGAAGAAAAAGAAAAATACAGTTGGTATTCGCTTCATACTTTAGTGTTGATATTTAAATTATTAATTTTATTTTATATATTTGTCTGCTTGTATCGATATTGTAAATACTGGTTTTACGGGCGGCAAAATTAGTGTATTTTTTTTGCACAACAACAGCGAGGAGGTCGATTTTTGAATAGTTTAAGAGATGTGCGGTGTTGCAGTTGGTGCATTAACGGTTTTTAATTAGAGGTGTTGTGTTTTAGGGGTTAGGTGGTAGGTTTGGGAATGTAGTGCTGAAACAAAAAAGGGACGAACCCACAAGGCTCGCCCCCATTTTGTAACTGAAACGTACCGTACCGCGTTTACTTAAACTTCATTCCCAGATTCCACATTATAAACGAATAGACGTCGGTCTCTTCCTCTATCACCTTTGTAATCGGCTTGCCACCGCCGTGTCCGGCTTTGGTGTCGATACGGATAAGCTTGGGAGCGTCGCCCGTATTGGAGGCTTGCAGCTGAGCGGCATATTTGAATGAGTGTGCCGGTACTACACGGTCGTCGTGGTCGGCGGTAGTGATGAGGATAGCGGGATACGGCGTACCGTCGTTCTTGATGTTATGAAGCGGCGAGTATGCTTTCAGATACCGATACATCTCTTGTGAGTCGTCGCTGCGACCGTAGTCTGAAGCCCAGTTCCAACCGATAGTAAAGAGATGATAACGAAGCATATCCATCACACCTACCTCAGGTATGGCTACTCTGAACAGGTCGGGACGCTGATTGGTAACGGCACCCACGAGCAAACCGCCGTTAGAGCCGCCGTTGATGGCAAGGTGCTCGGCAGAGGTGTATTTCTCTTTTACGAGAAATTCGGCAGCAGCGATAAAGTCGTCGAACACGTTCTGTTTGTTCATCTTGGTGCCTGCTATGTGCCACTCTTCGCCATATTCGCCACCGCCTCTGAGGTTAGCCATCACATATATGCCGCCGTTTTCGATGAATGGCAGACGGAATGTAGAGAACGAAGGACGAAGCGATATGTTGAACCCCCCATAACCGTAGAGCAGAGTGGGGTTTTTGCCGTTTTTCTTCAAACCTTTTTTATAAACCAAAAACATCGGTACGCGTGTGCCGTCTTTGGAGGTGTAGAAGAGCTGTTCGGTAGTATAATCTTCGGGGTTGAACTTCACTTTCGGTTCGATATACTTCTCCGACTTGTTGGCTTCGATATCGTATTTGAAGATTGTCGTCGGGTAGGTGAAAGATGTGAAAGCGTAGAATATCTCTTTCTCTTTCTTGTCGTAGCTGAACGAAGCTGTACCGAATGTGGGGAACTCTATCTCACGCTCGCGTTTGCCATCTACCGAATACACATACGAGCGTACAGATGCGTCTTTATCGTACGACACTATCATTTTGCCGTTGGTGAAGCCTGCCGATAGCAGCACGTTTTCCGACTCGGGTATTACGTCTGTCCAGTTTTCGATTTTGGGGTTCGCTATATCGCCCTTCATCAGTTTGTATTTGGGGGCTTTGTAGTTGGTCAGCACGTAGAATGTGTCGCCTATCATATCTACGACGGTATAATCGTAAGAGTCGTCCGAAGCTATTTCCATCATAGAAGGAGATTCTGCTATATGAAAGGGACATATCATTATTCCTTCTTCTGAGGAGGGTTCTGGAGATATTTTTTTGACTTTTAATTTGAAACTTTGGACGAATAGACGGTTGCCCAAGGCGGCACCGCCTTCATAGACGAATACGGCGTTTTCTTCCTCGGGTACGGACGACGAGTAGAAACGTTTCGGATAATTCTTGTTTTCGTAGAACAGTTTGTCTGCTCTCTGTGCCGTACCTATTTTGTGATAAAAAATCTTGTGATATTCGTTTACGTTAGAGAACTCTTTGCCTTTCTTCGGTGCGTCGTATGCTGAGTAAAAGAATCCGTTGCCACACCACGAAACGGACGAAAATTTAGCCCACTCTATCTTGTCTTGCGTCAGACTGCGGGTAGCCAGATCCATCACGTAAATCTCTTCCCAGTCGCTTCCGGAGCGAGATATCGCGTACGACATATACTTGCCGTCTCTCGAAAATTTGATACCTTTGAGAGCCACAGTGCCGTCGTCGGATAGTTTGTTGGGGTCGAGCAATACCTGTGCTTCGCCGTCGAGCGTATTTTTTACGTAGAGGACACTCTGATTCTGCAGACCGTCGTTTTTGAAGAAATAATACTTGCCCTTTTCGATGAAGGGTACTCCGATTTTTTCGTAATTGGCAAGTTCCGTAAGACGATTTTTGAGGTTTTCTCTGAACGGTATCTTTGCCAGATAGTCTTGTGTAACCTTGTTCTGTGCTGCCACCCATTCTTTGGTTTCGGCAGAAGTGTCGTTTTCGAGCCAAGCGTAAGGCTCAGCCACAGTATCGCCGTAATAGACGTGGAAAGAGTCTGTCTTGGCAGTTTCGGGGTATACGATAGCCTCCTGTCGGGGCTGCTTCTGCCCACAGGCAAACAACAATGCAGTTGCCATAATTAAAACTGAAAATTTTTTCATAAAAAACTACTTTTACTATATAAAACGATTGAATTATTATTTTTTTCTCTGCAACTAATGAAAACACAAAGGTATAAAAAAATACGTGATATCTGCTGCTCGGATGCGATATTGTCTCTACGGAATAGGAATATTGTTGTACCTTTGTCGTCTGAATACGAAACATTAAATCTACTACACTACGAAAATGTCTATACACACACTCGACGATAGTCGAAAGGTTACTACTTTCCGCCTGAGCGAAATGAAAGAGCGTGGCGAGAAAATATCTATGCTCACCGCCTACGATTACACGATGGCGGGTATCATCGACCGAGCAGGCGTCGACGTAATACTCGTAGGCGACTCCGCCTCCAACGTAATGGCAGGCAATATCACCACTCTGCCTATGACACTCGACCAGATGATATACCACGGCAAGTCGGTGATGAAAGCCGTAAAACGTGCCTTGGTAGTGGTCGATATGCCTTTCGGCACATATCAGGGCAATTCGAAAGAAGCCTTAGCCTCGGCTATACGTATAATGAAAGAGACACACGCCGACTGTATCAAGATAGAGGGCGGAGTAGAAATCATCGAGAGCCTGCAACGCATACTTACGGCAGGGATACCTGTGATGGGTCATCTGGGGCTTATGCCGCAGTCTATCAACAAATACGGTACTTACGCCGTGCGTGCCACCGCAAAAGACGAAGCCGAGAAACTCATTGCCGACGCTCACGCTCTGGAAAAAGCAGGTTGCTTCGCTCTGGTATTGGAGAAAATACCTGCTGCACTCGGAGAGCAAGTGGCACGCGAACTAAAAATCCCCGTAATCGGTATCGGAGCTGGCAAGACCGACGGACAGGTGCTCGTCCTCCACGATATGCTGGGTATGACACAAGACTTCTCGCCCCGATTCCTACGCCGATATGCCGACCTTAACGCTATTATGACCGAGGCGGTGCAGAGTTATGTAGCCGATGTCAAAAACTCCGATTTCCCAAACGAAGAGGAGTGGTATTAATATATTATATATTGTAACGCCTCTCCTAAAAGAATGATTATCGACGACAAATACTACGAAGACGACGAGCCGGGCGACGACTCTCAGCCTAAGCCCGACTTGTACGAACATCACCGTATCGTAGTAGACAAAGGTCAGGGGCTTATACGTATCGACAAATATCTGACCAATCTGCTTGGCGGAGTCTCGCGCACAAGATTTCAGAATGCTGCGGATTTCGGCTTTATCACTGTCAACGGAGAGACTGTAAAATCGAGTTATCGCGTCAAACCACTCGACGAGATAGTAATATCGCTCGAAACGCCTCCGAGCGACTATACGATAGTACCGCAAGACATACCGCTATCGGTAGTATTCGAAGACGACGATATTATGGTCGTCAACAAAACACCCGATATGGTGGTACACCCCGGTGTGGGCAACCTCGACGGCACGCTGCTCAACGCCATCGCTTGGTATCTGAGAGACAATCCCAAATTCGACGTCAATAATCCTCGTGTGGGGCTTGTACACCGTATCGATAAAGACACCTCGGGGCTACTGCTCATAGCCAAAAACGAACAGGCAAAGTCGTTCCTTGGCAAGCAGTTCCAAGACAAGACTACGAAGCGAACCTACAACGCTCTGGTATGGGGCATAGTCAAAGACGACACCGGCACCGTCGACGGCGCATTGGCTCGAAATCCGAAAGACAGAATGCAATTCTGCGTCTTCGACCCCGACGAAAACCCGTTGGCAAAACACGCCGTTACTCATTACAGGGTATTGCGTAGATTCAAGTATACCACCCTCTTGGAGTGCAACCTCGAGACGGGGCGTACTCACCAGATACGAGTACACATGAAACATATCGGGCATACGCTATTCAACGACGAACGTTACGGCGGCAACGAGATACTCTTCGGCGAACGAACGGCGAAGTACAAACAGTTTGTCGGCAACTGCTTCGAGGTGTGTCCACGGCAGGCTCTGCACGCCAAAACACTTGGTTTTGTACACCCCACTACGGGCGAAGAGTTGTTTTTCGACACCGAACTGCCCCACGACTTCCAAGCTCTGCTCGACAAATGGGAGCGCTACTCACTCGCCTGATTATTTGTAGATGTCGGGATGAAGTGTCGGTACAATCGATAAAAATTGATTACCTTTGCGCGTTATAAAATACATTTACATACAACTAAAAAAGTATTGTTTTATGAAGAAATCGTTTTTTGTTATTATGGCAGCATTTACACTTTTTTCTTTCGGCAGAAAGGCTTCTGTATCAGACCTGAAG
>CAJPNS010000063.1 GCA_905372135.1 Porphyromonadaceae bacterium
ATTTTATTCACTCGACACCTATCTCATAAGAGGCAAAAAACGCCCATTACCGCATAAACAGCTGATAATACAGATATTGCATCATTTTATTTTTTCTTCCAACATTCGTATATCTTTCTGTAGATGCTTATCGCATTTCAGTAGATCGTCGATAAGCTTACAAGAGTGTATTACAGTAGCATGTGTACGATTGCCGATAGTAGAAGCTATCGTATTGAGCGAATACGATGTGTGTTTACGAGCGAGATACATAGCTATCTGGCGAGGTTGAGCTACCTCCGACTTCCTACTCTTAGAACACAAAACATCCTGCGACAACGAATAATGCTTGCATACCAAATCGCATATATAATCGATATCTATCTTCTTGTTTTCCTTTGGAGTAATATTTATAAGTCTCCTGGCAAGTTCCATACTTATAGGCTCTTTGTTTACAGTACTATGAGCGATAAGCGAAATCAATATTCCTTCCAAATCTCTGATATTCTCAGTGATATTATCTGCTATGAAGTCTACCACCTCGTCGGGCACACTCAATCCGTTGTTACCGATTTTGTATCGAAGTATATTCTTTCTTAGTTCCAGGTCGGGTCTATCTATCTCTACATTAAGCCCCCAACCGAAGCGACTCAAAAGCCTATCTTCCATATTTTTCAGTGCCGACAAAGGTCTATCGCACGTAAGTATTATCTGCTTGCCAAGTCTTTGAAGATGATTGAATATATTGAAAAATATATTTTGAGTTCCCGTCTTGGTCATAAACTCATGTATATCATCGATAAGCAACACATCGAGGCTTTGATAGAAGTTGATAAAATCGTTTTGATTGTTTGTCCTTACCGAGTCGGTATATTGAATCATAAAAAGATTTGCCGATACATACAAAACTCGTTTTTCGGGATACTGTCGCTTGACCTCCATACCTATAGCATTGATAAGGTGTGTCTTACCTACACCCGAAGAGCCATATATAAACATCGGATTAAACACTGTCTTACCCGGATTGTCGGCGATATTAAGCCCTGTACTACGCGCCAACTTGTTGCTATATCCCTCTATAAAGTTGTCGAAACGATACTTTTCGTTCAACTGCGAATCGAATTTTATTTCAATACTATTATCGAACGGCGAGAATACTTTATCTCTTTTTATCGGCAAATTGTTAGTGTTTTTAGCAGCGACACCCACAGGCGACTCCGACGATTCGTCTTGCGATACGCCTTTATCATTGTCGTTGAGCACACTATATAGCAGTTTGACCTCTTTCGACAGAACCTTATTTATAGTGTCTCTGAGCAAACGAGAGTAGTGCTCGTCTATAAACTCGTAATAAAACATAGTAGGAACTTGCAAAACAAACTCATTATCAGAATATCTCAAAGGAATAATCGGTCTAAACCAACTGGTATAGACTTCATTCGAGACATTGGCTCTGATAATATCAAGGCAACTATTCCACAAATCTATTACGTTACACATACAATACAAAAGACTATCTTCTTTCTCGCTTCTAATATACTGATTAGTATTAAATTCCTATTTTTTATCTATTTTCGAAAATGGTTTTGCAAAGATGACGAAAAAAAAAAACACCCACAAACAGATGTTTTTTTTGAGTAATTCACGCTTATTTATATGCCTAATAATTAGATATTTGTCTTGGGTTATTGTTAGAATCAAAGTATTATGAGCATCACAAATCACAAATAAATTAGTATCTAATAGCTTAGCTTTTGGTAGCACATAAAGTCGTTTTTTTTAACCCACACTATTTGAATATGGAATACTTTTTTTCATCGACCTCTTATTTGGAATCATTATAAACAAGCACTTTCTTTAGCCCCCTATTTCTTACTTCCAAAAACAGAAATATTTACATATCTTTTGGGATTCGCCTTAAGGTCAACCATCAGACTATTAGCGTTTTGTACCGTAGAATTGAGATTATCATACAAAGCTCTATCGCTTAATAAAAGTCCTAAAGATGAGCCAGGATCATTCAATTTTCGAGTGAAATTTTCCATGCCATTCAGAGTCTGATTTACTTTCGTCATAAGCATATCGACGTCGAGCCGACCGACCTTAGCATCGAGATTGGTAGCCATACTATTCAATCTACTCATAGTCGACGGCAACGAGGCTGTACCCTGCTTCAGTTGCACGACGGCAGAATTGATGTTGTCCATCGTAGAACGCAGCGATGCTATTGTCTTTCTGAGATTTACATCGGAAGTAAGAGTATTTATATTTGTAGAAATCGAATCGAGATTGTTTATTATCTTCGATACGTTTGGAATATACTGAGTTATCTGCGACATAAAATTTTCGGCTACATCGGTAGGAATAGTGTCGTTCGACGAATGATAGTCGCTACCGCTACCAAGTTTCACATCAATAATCTTACCACCTATAAGTCCCTCATCGTCAAGAACAAACACCGTACCCTTAGGCAACTTTATATCTTTCTTTATAGCAAGCTCGACCACAAACGGCACTTCGCTTTCGAAATCGTAACTGATTTTTCTCACCTGCCCCACCTTATATCCTTTGATATTTACGGGATTGGATACCACAAGTCCGCCAATATCCTTATAAACAGCAAAATATCTATTGGATGAAGAAAAAATATTTATGCCTTTAAGAAAATTCAATCCAAAAAAAAGTATTGCCACAGCAACTATGAAAGTAATTCCTATCTTTATCTCTTTGGTGTTATTTTTAAACATATTATCAATGGTTGTATATAAATTTATCGAAAAACAAAATTACTCTTTTTTGTAAAGAGATGAGCAACTTTTTGTAACTTTGTTTCGTCGAAAAAAAATGTCGTTGAAAAAAAAATGGGAATAACCTTTCAGATAAAAGATGCAATAGATATAATACTCGTAGCCATTTTGATGTATTTATTATATACGTGGACACGAGGAACAGGGGCAAAAAATATTTTTATCGGACTTATAACTTTCGTCGTAACATGGTTTTTCGTAACCCGAATATTCAAAATGGATCTTCTCGGAGCTATTTTCGACGGGATATTCAATGTAGGAGCTTTCGCCATAATAGTAATCTTTCAGAACGAGATACGCCAGTTTTTCTCACGTATAGGCTCACGAAACAGTTGGAAATATTTCATTCGATTTCTGGAGCGAGTACGGCTAAAGAAAAAAGGCGCTTCGGTACAGCTATCTATCACTCCGTTAGCCGACGCCTGCCGCAACATGGTGAAAGACAAAGTGGGAGCTCTCATAGTGATAGCCCGCAAAAACAGTCTACAAGAATACATCGACACGGGAGAGGTGATCGATGCCAAAATCAATACTCGCCTGATAGAGAACATATTCTTCAAAAACTCTCCGTTGCACGACGGAGCAGTAATAATAGCCAACAACAAAATAGTATCGGCAGGCGCCATATTGCCTCTATCGCGTAGCCACGAGATACCGAAACCTCTCGGACTCCGTCACCGTGCCGCTATCGGGCTTAGCGAACGTACCGACGCTATAGTAATAGTACTGTCTGAAGAGACGGGCAATATATCGCTCGTATCGGGAGGTATTATCACACAGAGGATTCCTCCTCAATCGCTCGATAAAGAGATAGAAGACAAACTTATGTGGTAGACCGCTATGAAGATACTTGTACTATGCGACCGACCGAATCCTCCGGGATATATTCCACGTATCCGCTATTGGTGTGATTATCTTGCAAGTATGGGGTATGAGATAACCTTGGTCAGCGAACAGTCGGAGGTGAAAAAATATTTATCAGATAAGATAAGGGTTTTTACTTTCGATTACCTTGTAAGTCGCAATAAAATAGCGTTTTATATCGAATGGCTCGCCAAAACCCTTCTAAACCTTTTGTACGACCATAAAGGCAGATTTTTGCTACGTAAAATATCGAAAATACACGGTTTTAACGAGTTTGATGCCGTCATTTGCTCTTCGACGTTCCATTCGTTCCCACTCACTACGGCTGCAATGGTAGCAGAGAAAAAAAATATACCGTTATACGCCGACCTCCGCGATATCATAGAGCAGACTCCTGCGTCAAACAATAGTATTTTCATACATCGCTTTCCCTCATTCGTAGGTCGCTGGATTACAAAGCACTACAAACACACACATATCTGTCGACGCAATACCGCTATTAGAAAAGCCAAGGCACTAACAACCGTATCGCAGTGGCACAAAGACTTCTTACACTACTATAATTCAAATACTTTCGTAATATACAATGGATACGACGAGCGGTTGTTTGCGCCGATAGAGATACGGCAAAAAAGTTTCGATATATCTTATTTCGGAGAGTTGAGCGACACCAACTTACGGTATCCCAATATATTATTTGCTGCTTTGAAAAACATAGTCGTACGCCACGATATAGATTTAGCGAATATAAGAGTAAGATGGTTCACCGATAGGCGTTCGCAAGAAACTATCGAACGGTTGGCAAAATCATTTGGAATAGAACGACTTATGGAGTATAACGAATTTGTAGAGGGCAATGATTTGGTCTACAACATGAATAGCAGCTCTATACTATTGATTTTCACCAACAAACCCGACATCGTCGGTTATCGTGGCATTATGACCACAAAATTTTTCGAATATCTGGGAACTACACGACCAATACTAATTAGCCCCGACAATGCCGACGAACTCTCCGAGACGGCTAAAAATATAGCCTGTGGCTTAGTATCTTCCGATGTTGGAGAGATAGAGACGTTTATTGCAGATAAATACACAGAGTGGCTAAACAACAAACATACAGCCACTTGCGTAGAGCACGATAAAATAAAACCGTTCTCTCGTCGGTACGGAGCAGAAGCGCTAAGACATATCATCGACAATCAACAACCGAAGATATATTGAATAAAAAAATTAGGGTCGGACACCCCGACCCTAACTCCATTAATCTAAACATTAAATATAAAAAAAATAACAAACAACAAAACTTTTAATGCTTTGTCGAGCAATCGTTTCCTTTCAATATGCCCCTATCCGACATTTTTATAAAGTTCAATATTTCATTCCTTATCTCCGACGACTCGTACTCCGTCTCGATTTTTTCTATCGCCTGCGATACTATCATATCTGAGTGAAAAAGTATACGATACATATTTTTAATATCGTCTATCTGCTTTTCCGTAAAACCTCTGCGATTGAGCCCCACAGAGTTTACTCCCGTATATGTTATCGGGAAACGTGCCGCCATAATATAAGGAGGTATATCTTTGTTTACCAGAGCTCCACCCTGCACTATCACGTGCTTGCCTATTTTTGTAAACTGGTGCACCAAAACGCCTCCGCTAACGATAGCATAGTCGTCGACTTCGACCTCGCCGGCAAGCTGTACTGAATTGGAAGTAATGATATTATCGCCTAAAACACAGTCGTGAGCCACGTGACAGTAAGCCATAATAAGGCAATTGCTGCCGATTACGGTCTTCTGACGCGAAGCCGTTCCGCGATTTATTGTGGTAAACTCACGAAACATATTATTGTCGCCTATCTCCAGAGTAGTCTCCTCTCCTTTGAATTTGAGGTCTTGGGGGTCGCCACCTATCACTGCCGAGTGATATATCTTGTTGTTACGCCCCATCTTGGTGTTTTTCACTATCTTAGCACCCGACATAATAATACAATTATCGCCTATCTCTACATTTTCGCCAATAGTAACAAAAGGCTCTATCGTAACATTATCGCCTATCTTGGCACTCGGGTGTATTATACTCAACTCACTTATCATTTAATAAAAACGAATTTCGGTGTAAATATTTATACCGTGTATGACGGCACAATTCAAAAATGTTGCAATAAAATTTCTACTTGTTTTTCACTATCTGTGCCACCATTTCTGCCTCAGTTGCTATAGTGTCGTTTACAAACACATAGCCCTTTATAGCTGCAAGTCCACGACTTATGGGCGATATAAGGCTTACTTTCATTATCATAATATCGCCCGGCACTACCTTCTTGCGAAACTTCACATTGTCTATCTTCAAGAAATATGTGGAATACTCTTTCGGGTTTTCGACCTGATTCAATATGTAGAGTCCCATAGCTTGCGCCATAGCCTCTACCTGCAATACACCGGGCATAACAGGCTCATCGGGGAAATGACCGATAAACTGCATTTCGTTGTAAGTAACGTTCTTTATCGCTACGATATGACTCTCACCGAGTTCGACGACCTTATCGACCAAAAGAAACGGATAGCGATGTGGCAATAACTCCTTTATACGGTTGATATCCATTATGCTTTCGCCGCTTAAATTGACAGCCGGCACAAAAACATCGTGCTTTCTTATCTCTTTTCTTATTTGCGACGCGAAAGCGGTATTGACAGTGTGTCCCGGTCGTTTAGCAATAATTTTACCCTTAAAAGGACGTCCTATAAGGGAGAAATCACCGATAAGATCCATCAGTTTATGGCGAGCAGGCTCGTTATCGAATCGAAGGTCGGTATTGATATACCCTAGTTTATCGGCTTTGGGACAAGGCTGACCCATAAGTTCGGCTATACGAGCTATTTCGTCTTGCGGAACCTCTTGGTCGTATATCAAAATGGCGTTATCGAGGTCGCCTCCCTTGATAAGATTGTTTTTCAACAAATGCTCTACTTCTCTGACAAACACGAAAGTACGGCAAGGAGCTATCTCCTTCTCATAGTTGCTCATAGTATCGAGTACGGCATACTGGTTGTACAATACGGGCGAATCGAAGTCTATCATCACATGCACCGAAAACTCATCGTCGGGCAGTAGCGTAATCGACGACTGCTTATCTTCGGAATAGAACACCATTTTTTGCGTTACCGTATAGTAGTTTTTATCGGCATTTTGCTTCTTACAGCCGACCTCTTTTATTTTTTCGACAAAAACTTTGGCACTACCCTCCAAGATAGGCACTTCGGGACCGTCCAACTCTATGAGACAGTTATCGATACCAAGTGCATAAAGGGCAGACAGACAGTGTTCGGTAGTAGCCACCGTGGCATCTCCTTTTTTGAGCACCGTACCTCGTTCGGTATTGCTTACAAATTCGGCCAACGCAGGTATCTGCGGCGACGACGGCAAATCGACGCGAGTAAATACTATACCAAAATTTTCTTCTGCCGGTTTTGCTACCAAAGTAACATTCTTACCCGTATGCAATCCCTTCCCTTCTATCCTGAATTCGTTCTTTAACGTTTTCTGTTTTGACATATAAATATCTTGTTTTGTTCGCTTTATGTTATATCTATATTAGATTGAATCTATTAGTGAAGTCTGATTTTATAAAACCAGTTGTCGTTCAGAGTGAAGTTAATTCCTATTTTAAAGTAATCTTCTTTTATCATATTATTCTGTTTCGTACCGAATCCACCATATTGAAGCAGTACGTTTATCATACTCTTATTGGTCCTGAAAGGAAACCCTACACCAAGACTTAGAGCATACTCGCTCAAAGAATTATTATTGACCTTAACATACGAAGTAGAATAATTTGCTCCCAGACGCCACGACATACGGTCGATATAGCTGTTGCTTTTAGCTCTGTTTGTAAACTCTACTCCGGCGGAAATACTTATGCGGTCGTTGAGGAGGTCGTTTTTGTTTTGAAATAAAACTTTCGAAAACTGCTGATACTGTACATCGGCACCGAATAAGAATCTGTTGTCGAGACTATATGTAGCTCCGAAACCGAATGTAGCAGGGAGTTCGAATACATTGCTGAGCGTGTCTCTGATGGTATCTATACCCAAAGTCTGTACAGTGTATTGAGAATTAAGCTTATGTTGCATCTCGTATATGGCACCTACGGTAAGCAGGTCGCGTGTGTCGTTCAGAGGCTGATGGTATTGCAAGCCAAGTCGTGCATTGAACGAGTTTACCCTAAGTGTAGACTCCGAATATGTAGTATACGAAGAACGATTATCCGAAAACGTCTGCTCCGACATACGGCTATGAATGATGTTTCCAAACATATAATATCCGTTTATTCCAAGCGATAGGCGCTTCATAATATCCACAGACATACCCAGATACGCCTGCGAAACACCTCCCGAACCCGCAAAAGACTGATTGTTTATACTATACACCTTCGATGAAGGAATAAGCGTAGAGTCTTTACTATTGAAGTTGTAACCGATAAAAGAGTAAGGCACTACGCCTACGCTCATTCCCAGCCACTTAGTCACGGGAAACTGCATCCCGAAATAGTCGATATTGCCCGAAGTCTTTAAGGCAGAGCCTCCGCTCGCTGTCGAAAACTTAGACAATAAGCCCGAAAAACCAAATTCAAATATAAAAGAAGTTGAATCTATCGAGCTATAAGATGCAGGATTTACGACATTTATAGTATTGTTTTTTCGGAAACCGATACCGATACCTCCCATCGATGATGTTCGAGCAAATCCGGCATCTACCAACTTACCGTAGCCAAACCGAGTGTACGGAGAATTGGTACTGTTTTGCTGTGCAAATAGCGAAATACTTATCACAGAAAACAATAGAATGTATATAAGTTTCTTTTTTCTCATTTTTACTCTGAATGTTTATTTTTTAGAACATTGTCTGACAACAAAACACAAAACAGTAGTCTTTTTTTCAACGGATACTGCCTACTCTCTTTCTATCGAATTAATTACTTTATTGAGACCTATGAGCACTAAATTCGAGTTTACAAAGGTACATTGTTTTATTGAATTTTCAAAATAACGGGCATCGCCGCCGGTAAGTACCAAACGTATATCGGGGTATTGTATTTTGAGTTGCCTATAATAGGAATCAATCTCAAACACTATTCCCCAAAAAGCCCCGTACAGTACAGCCTCTTTCGTGTTTTTCCCCACAAACTTATCGGGTATATATTGCTTTACTATCGGAAGTTTAGCCGTATAGTCGTGCATTGCTTTGAGTCTCATATAGAATCCGGGAGCGATATTACCTCCGTGGAATACGGCATCTTTGGTCACCAAATCGTATGTAACACAAGAACCTACATCGACAATAAGCATATTGCTATCGGGAAACACCTCCAAGGCTCCAATAGCAGCGGCGATACGATCTTTGCCAAGCGATAGATGAGTCTGGTAATCTATTGAGAGACTTTTGTATGTATTAGCCTCAAACTTAATAAAGTTGCTATTTCGTTGCAGGAAAAGCTCTATCTCACGTTTAGTAAACGATACAGACGATATTATAGAATTGTCTATCGCATATTTACAAAAAAAATCTTTTAGGAACGATATCGTAACAAACTCTTCGGCAACGAAATCGACCATATCATCGCCTTCGAAAACAGCCAATTTCGTCCTCGTATTTCCTACATCTATCACCAAATTCATAGTTTTTGAGGCGGTCAAAGTCCGTATAAAGATATTTTTCGTTTATTCTATTAGAGTCAAATCGATAGTCTCTCTGTTCGAATCGACAAATTTATACTGCAAAAAGCCCAAATCTTGCATAGGCAAGATACGCATTCCCCACGAATAACGCATCTTCCACTTTAGCTTATCGCTGATGAGTCCCCTCGATAGATACGCCTCTATAAAAGGGTGAACGTATAGTGAGAAGTGTTTTATTTTCAGGTGGTTTACTATCTTATCTATTTTTTCTTCGAGCTGTTCGGTAAATAGTATTGACGGTCTGGCTTTTCCCGTACCGAAGCACGTAGGACAAGTCTCGTCGGTATTTATCGCAATGGTGGGGCGTATTCTCTGACGAGTAATCTCCATTACACAAAACTTACTGAGAGGCAGTATATTATGCTTCGCCCTATCGTTGCTCATCAACTCTACCATACGCTGATATACTTTAGTCATATTTGCTTTATTGTCCATATCGATAAAGTCTATGACTATGATACCGCCTATGTCTCGCAGTCTCAGTTGGCGAAAAATTTCTTCGGCTGCCAATAAATTCACCTGTAGGGCGTTCTCTTCGGGATTCTGATTTGCAAGTACTCGTACTCCGCTATTGACATCGATTACAAACATTGCTTCTGTCTGGTCGATAGTAAGATAAGCACCTCGTTTGAAGGGAACTATCCTACCAAACGATACTTTTATCTGGCGTGTAACACCGAAATGGTCGAATATTGGCAGTTCGCCCCGATACAACTTCACTATATCGGCGTGTTCGGGAGCTATCATCTGCATATACTCACGTATCTCTTCGTAAGTATCACTGTTATTGACGTATATCTGCTCGTAATCGCTATCGACAAAATCGCGAATTATGGACACGACACGACTATTCTCTTGCAACAAAAGACCTACTCCTTTCGATTTTCGAAGCATCTCCAATGTCTTGTTCCATCGCGATTTTAGCAATTTTAGTTCGTTGTCGAGTTCGGCTACCTTTTTCCCCTCGGCAATGGTACGAATTATGACACTACAATTATTGGGTTTTATGCTGTGTATCAACTGCCTGAGTCGTACCTTTTCTTCTCGGTTGCTTATCTTCGACGATACCGAAGTACGACTCTCGTTGCAAGGGAGCATTACCATAAATCGCCCTGCAATAGATATTTCGCCCGATAGGCGAGCCCCCTTTGTAGATATGGGTTCTTTTGTAACTTGTACTAAAATATATTGGCCGGTAGTAAGTACGGAGCGTATTTGCCCGTCTTTGTCGAGTGGCGGTAGCTTCTCTACCGAAAAGTTCTGACGACGATTGTTTAGTATTTTCTGCACTAAATTATTGATAGTAGGGAAGTTCTCGCCCAAATCGTGGTAGTGAATGAACGCCTCCTTGTTGCCCCCAATATCTATAAAGGCGGCATTAAGCCCCGCCATAATTTTTTTTACTCTACCTATATATATATTACCTACTTCGTAACTCTGCTTGAGGTCGTCGCGTGAAAATTCCGATAGTTTCTTGTCTTCCAACAACGCTATCGACACTTCTTCTTTCTGTGTGTCTATTATTAATTCTTTCATCAAATCTACTAATAATCAAACATATACAAGACATATCAGTCGTCATATTCCAATAAAAAAAACAAATTTAAAGCGTTGATATATTGTTCTCTAAATTTGTTTTTCTTATCTCAAACCGAAAAAAGATAATATCATTTCTTCTTCTTATGCCTATCTTTTCTCAGCCTTTTTTTACGTTTATGAGTAGACATCTTATGTCTTTTTCTTTTCTTTCCACTTGGCATAGCTAAAATAGAGGATTATTAATTAGTTAAACTTCTATTATTTCAGCTTTTTCACCGCGTTGGCAAATTCTTTTGAAGGTTTGAATGCCGGAATCTTGTGAGCAGGAATCTTAATGGTAGTGTTTTTTGTAATATTACGGGCAGTCTTTGCAGCACGCTGTTTTACTATAAAACTACCAAATGTCCTCAAATAGACATTTTCACCTTTCATCATAGAACCTTTTACTGTCTGCATAAAGGTTTCTAATGTTTTTAGAACATCTTCTCTCGAAATACCAGTCTTTCTGCTGATTTCGTTTACAATATCTGCTTTTGTCATTGCTTATAACTTTTTTTAAATGGTTACACAATTATTTTTTTTCAAATATACTTTAATTC
>CAJPNS010000064.1 GCA_905372135.1 Porphyromonadaceae bacterium
ATATATAACTTTGCTCTTCAAGAATAAAAATATAGAACAGACAAATTATATAATGCTGATGAACAAATAATTTAATCAACATAAAATTTATAAGATATGGAAAAGTCTTTTTTGAAGAGAGCGATACTCTTAATTATCGCATTGGTGATGGTAACAGCGATGTTAGTTTCTTGTAAGCAGAAAGTTGTTGAACCTGTTGAACCTGAAAAACCGGTTGTACATGATGTATATGCCGTAGGATATGTATATGGGGGCGGCATAGAGAATAAGGCTGTCTTTTTTAAAAATGGTGATATGCAGTTATTACCTGGAGGTTATAGCACAGTAGCTAATTCTGTTTTTGTAGCGGGTGATGATGTATATATCGTAGGGTGCGATCAAACTCCTGTAAAACAAACAGCGATGCTGTGGAAAAATGGACAAAGACAAAACCTCATACTTCTTTCCGAATGGAATGAGGCTAACTCATTGTATGTGTCTGATGGTGATGTTTATATAGTAGGTTATGAATCAATCGGAGGAAAGAGAGTGGCAGTGCTTTGGAAAAACGGAACTCCTCAGAAACTCTCGGACGGTAAAAGTGATGCTGCGGCTAATTCGGTCTATGTATCGGGTAGCGATGTTTATGTAGCGGGATATGATAGTGATGGGGCAGTGCTTTGGAAAAACGGAACTCCTCAGAAACTCACAGACCATGCTGTGGCTAAATCGGTATTTGTATCGGGGAGCGATATTTATGTGGCAGGATATGAAAAAGATGCGGCATTACTTTGGAAAAATGGAGTAGCCCAGAAGCTATCTGATGGATCTAAGATGATCCAAGCCAGGTCGGTTTTTGTGTCAGATAATGATGTATATGTTGTGGGATATAAAGGGGATAGTTGGCACTCTCTTTCTGCAATACTTTGGAAAAACGGCGAACCGCAGAAACTGAAATGTAATTCAGAAAACTATAAAGCCAATGCCGTATTTGTAGCAGACAATAAAGTATATGTAGCAGGCGATTATAACTATGAAAGTAAAATGGTACTCTGGAAAGACAACGAACCCCAATATCTATGCGATACCACCACAATTCGTGCGGGTTTGGATGGGCTATTTGTAGTGAAGAAATAAAAACGTGTTTAGTATTAGTTTTAAAAAGGGGCTACCAAAGCCCCTTTTTATTTACGAAACTAAAAGCAATGCCACTCGATAGTCTTGTTTTCAAAAATTCGTATCTTTGCAGTCGGAAAAATTGCTGTGTTTTCGAAAAACGGTTGTTTTCCGCACTCTTAATAAAATCAAGATAAAAATTATGCGTCTACACGTCGTTGCTCCAATAAAAAAGATCATCATAAGACTGAATCTCGTCAATCTATTGAGCCTTCCGCTATTGATATTCAGACTTTGCGGTATAAAGCGAAACAAAATCGTTTTTTCGAACTATTCGGGGCAAGGATTCGGCGATAATGCAAAATATATATACCAACACCTACCAGCCGCCAAAGTGGATGTATGTTGGTTGGTTACGAAGAGATATACCAATATTCCACACGAAATACGACAGGTGAAAATCGGTAGTATAGCATATTTTTATCACCTTGCGACCGCAAAAATTTGGGTCAACAATATGAGGTTCGATCAGTACGTAAAGAAAAGAAAGAGACAGTATTATATTCAGACTTGGCACGGCGACCTGCAATTGAAGAAAATCGAGTACGACGCTATCGATAAGATGGTGGAATATTACAAGAAATGTATGAAAAACGATACTCGTATGACCGATTTGATGATTTCTAACAGCGAGCACTTTACGACGATTTGTCGCAGGGCGTTTCGGTTCGACGGAGAGGTTATGGAGGTCGGTTCGCCTCGAAACGATATTCTTTTCTACCCCGACCCGAAGATACGACAAAAGGTTCTCGATTATTTTGGAAATATAAGCAGCGAAGAGAAAATATGTCTCTATGCGCCGACATTCCGAAAGAGTTATCGGAACAATCCCTACGATCTGAATCCGAGAGAGATAAAAGAGCAGTTGGAGGCTTCGACCGGACAGAAGTGGAAGGTCTTGGTGCGGCTACACCCAAACATAAAGAACCCCGAAGAGCTAATAAAAAACCTCGACTCCACGGAGAATGCCAACAACTACCCCGATATGCAGGAGCTAATAATGTCGTGCGACTTATTGATTACCGACTACTCGTCGGTAATGTTCGATGCTATGATAGTAGGGAAGCCTGTCGTTTTGTATATTGCCGATTATAAAGACTATGCCGAGGAGAGAGGCTACTATTTCAGCTTCGATGAGTTGCCTTTCGATATCGCATATAGCCATAGCGATATTATCCGTATCATTGCAGATAATAGCTACGGTGAGTTTCGCGAACGATATGCCGCATTCGAGAAGCGAGTAGGACTAAAAAGGACAGGGCATGCAGGTAGACTCCTGGCAGAGAGAATAATGCAGATTATCGACGATAGATAGCTTACTTCACTTCGAATATCGAAAAAAAGTGTGAGCATCAAAAAAAACAGACAGGACTCAACTGCTACTAAGCGGTCGGGGTCTGTCTCTCTATTGTTCCTCTAACTAAAAAGCTATTTACGGCAACGATTGAGCAGCATAGCTTGCTGCTGCCGCAGCGAATCGTCGGGGGGGGTCACGAACCCTTTTTCATCGATACGCGAGTAGCTTGCTTGGGTGCAGCCGATTTGGTCGATACCTTTTTTGCCGTGTTCTTTGGGGCAGCCGTCTTGGGTTTGTCGGCTCTTTCTGCCTGAGGCTTCTTCTCTTTGCCCGTTTCGTTATTGTCTTGTTCTTCTTCGACTTCGTCGAAATCGGTTATCTTCGAGTCTATAAGTATATTATACCAGCTTACGAACTTCTTTATATCGTTCGGATAGATGCGTTCTCGGTCGAAGTCGGGGAATATCTTAGCGAAGAAATCCTGTAGGGCATTGCTGTTTTTAGTATCGATATCTACTTTACTTCCGCCCTCGAGTTCGAATGTCGCCTTGAAGAGTTGGCTCAGCTTCTTCTCGCCGCCGTTGCCAAACATCACTATATCTCGCAGTAGAGATATTTTCTCGCTCTGATAAGCCGGCTGTCGTTTGCCGTCGATGAGCGATTCTACTATTACATAGTTCTTGGCGTATGATACCAATTTGAAAAGTCCCGGCTTGCCGCCTATTGCTAATACTTCTTTAAACATATTGTCTATCGATTTTTTTTGATTTTTGAATGGCAAATGTAATACATTTTTTAGTAATACAAGATAAATCGAGTTGTTGTCGATTCGAAAAGTTTATATTAACTTTGTGCCTGCGAATACAATATTTACAATTATAATCATTAAATAATATATCAATATGAACAATGCCATTTTTAGATTTCAACAGCCAAAAAACGAACCCGTATTGGGCTATGCTCCAGGTAGTACGGAGCGTAAGGAACTCGAAAAAGAGTTGAAACGACAGTACAATACCACGATAGAGATACCTCTCGTAATAGGAGGCAAAGAGGTGAAGACAGGTAAACTCGGCGAGGTAGTAATGCCCACCGAACACGGACTCGTACTCGCTACTTATCACCAGTGTACGGCAAAAGAGGTCAAAGCCGCCGTCGACGCCGCTCTCAGTGCCCGTAAAGAGTGGGCAGCTACCCCTTGGGAAGACCGCGCAAGTATCATTCTGCGTGCGGCGGAACTTTTTGCTCATAAGTATCGTTACGTTATGAATGCCGCCTGTATGCTCGGACAGGGCAAAAATGCTTTTCAGGCAGAGATAGACTCGGCTTGCGAGGCGATAGACTTTATGAGGTTCAACCCCTTCTATGCCGCACAGATATACGCCGACCAACCATTCTCGCCGACGACCGACTGTATCAACAGAGTAGAATACCGCCCGCTCGAAGGCTTCGTATACTCTATCACTCCGTTCAACTTCACGGCTATTGCCGTCAACCTCAATATCAGCCCTGTGCTTATGGGTAATGTAACGGTGTGGAAACCCGCTACCACGGCGTTGCTATCGAACTACTACGCTATGAAGATACTTCAAGAAGCTGGCGTACCCGACGGCGTCATCAACTTCCTGCCGGGCAAGGGCAGCGTTATAAGTGATGTAGTGATGGCTCACCCCGACTTGGCAGGCATACACTTCACAGGGTCTACCGCCGTTTTCCAATCATTTTGGAAGACCGTAGGAGAAAACATCGGCAAATACCGTACATACCCCAAGCTCGTCGGCGAAACGGGCGGCAAAGACTTCATTTTCGCCCACAAGAGTGCCGACCCGCAAGAGCTGGCTGTGGCTATCGTAAGAGGGGCGTTCGAGTATCAGGGGCAGAAGTGTTCGGCGGCTTCACGTGCTTATATCCCCAAATCGCTGTGGAGCAAGGTCAAAGACAACATCGGCGCTATGCTAAAAACTATCAAGATGGGCGATGTCCGCGACTTTTCGAACTTCGTTAATGCCGTTATCGACGAAGTGGCTTTCGAT
Organism: Porphyromonadaceae bacterium; assembly: GCA_905372135.1. GTDB lineage: Bacteria > Bacteroidota > Bacteroidia > Bacteroidales > Paludibacteraceae > F0058. The sequence goes on from CAJPNS010000064.1 coordinate 4,486, forward strand.
AACATAGCAGGCTATATCGAGCGTGCACGGAAGTCGAAAGACGCCGAAATCGTCTTTGGAGGCAAGTGCGACAAGAGTGTGGGATACTTCGTAGAACCTACCGTAATAGAGGCAAAAAAGCCCGACTACGAGACTATGAGAGAGGAGATATTCGGACCTGTCATCACCCTCTACGTCTACGACGACAAAGACTTCGAGAAAACTCTCGACCTGTGCGACCGCACTTCGCCATACGCACTTACGGGCTCGATTTTCTCCAACGACCGCTACGCCACTCTCGCTGCCGAGAGGGCATTGAGGTTTTCCGCCGGCAACTTCTATATCAACGACAAACCTACGGGAGCCGTTGTCGGTCAGCAGCCGTTTGGCGGAGCGAGGGCTTCGGGCACTAACGACAAGGCAGGCTCATACCTCAATCTCGTCCGTTGGATATCGCCTCGTACCATCAAAGAGACGCTCACACCGCCCGCCGACTATCGTTACCCATTCTTGGGCAAATGAATAAGCGATTGAGTTTTAGGTGTTAAAATATAGGGAGCGAATGATTTTTCGCTCCCTATATTTTTTCGATGCTTAAACGATTACAAGCTGTTTGTAGTGGATTTGCCGCTGTCTTTGATGAATTTTACAAACGGTATCATATCTTCGGGGTGGTTTTCGAGGTGGTTGCCTACCACTATTATGTCGGCTCCTGCCGATATGGCGTCGTCGAGCATTGCTACAGACCGTATACCGCCACCTACTATCAGAGGAATCTCCGTATTGGCACGTACAGCCGAGATAATATCGTGTCTTACAGGATTCTTGGCTCCGCTACCTGCTTCCAAATATATGAGTTGCTGCCCCAACATCTCGCCTGCAATAGCCGTACTTAGTATCGTCTGAGGGTCGGATAGCGGCTGTGTGCCCGATACTGTCTCTACTGCTGTAGGAGTGCCGCCATCGACCAGAATGTAACCCGTCGGTATGGTCTCTATACCCGATTGTCTGATGGCTCGAGCCGATAGCACGTGTTGCCCTATGAGAAGATCGGGATTCCTGCCCGAAATAAGCGAGAGAAACAGCATAGCATCGGCATTGGGGCTGAATTGTACGGCATCGCCTATGAATAAAACCGTCGGTATCGACGAATGTGACTTTATGTACCGTACCGTCTGGTCTATCGATTCTTTTATCTGCGACCCGCCTATAAAGATAAAGTCGGGCTTTGCCTCCTCGGTCAATCTGATGAATGAGGCGAGTCGGCTGCCATTGCATTTTTCGGGGTCGATAAGTACGGCAAATAGTTTGTCGCCTCTTTTACGAGCGTTGTGAATGATATTTAGTACTTTATGTGGCATTTGTGTCTGTGTTTTTTATATGAAATGGCTAAAAGATATAGATATAATCAATCGTAGCCAGTGCAAAATTAATCAATTTTTTTCTGAGATGTAGTCGTTGTGTGTGAAAAAATATGTAATTTTGCAGTTCGTTTTAAATTTGGTTAATCATCACAATTAGGAGGCAATGCCCAAGAGCTTTATTTATAGGGTAAATAGCAGTATCAATATAGGTGTTGGTTATATATTTTTAGGTTATTCGTGCCGTCCGAAAAGTTGTATTACCATATAATAAACGCAATCGATTAGTGTGTCGACAACCATTAGAATACAAAATGAATAGAAAAAACTACTTATATCTTTTACTCATAATAGTATCGGCGTTTTTTGTTTCTTGTAACGAAAACACCATATTCAGTGAGTACACAACCGTCGATAATGGCGTCTGGGCTAAAGACCGCTCTTTTGCTTTCAATGTAGAGGTATCGGATACGACGGCTCTCTATGAAATCGACCTATTGGTACGCAATACCGATATTTTCCCTCGTCAGAATCTATGGCTACAGATTACCAGAGAGTATCGCGGACAAGAGATACAGTGCGATACGGTAAATCTCTTTTTGCTCGACGAAAGCGGCAAATGGACAGGCTCAGGTTCGGGGACGTGTTTCGATAACCAATTCGTTTGGAAACGACATATCAGGTTCTACAAGCAAGGTAGTTATATTTTTCGGATAGCTCATTTGATGAGGTTCGATGTATTGGAAGGAATAGACCGTATCGGACTTGCGGTCGTAAAAGAGAAATAATTGTTATATATAAACTATATTTTTATAAATCAACATTTTAGACGACTTATGAACAAAATTAAGTTATTAGGACTGTCTATTATTGTGTTGTCGTTGTTTTCCTGCGTGGAGAAGTTCGACTACAACAATATGGATAAGGATTTGAAGTTTGGAACGTCGCTGGTGATACCCGTTGGGTATTCGACACTGACGGCGTCGGAGGTTTTACACGGTATGAGTGATTCGGCTATTTTAGTCGATAAGGATAAAAATATGATATATTATCATATTACCGAGCAACATCACTTCCCTGTAAATGAATTTTTACGTGTCGATTTGGGTAATAGTAAAGCAAATCAACACCAACCGTTTGCAGCATTTTTTGGAGGGGCGGTTTTCCCTATTACAGTGAGTGCGGCCAACGTGGCTACTATCAATTCGCAGATTACCCCGATAAATGGTATGTTCGACTTCGGACTCGATAAGTACGAAGGCGCCTCTCTATCGCGTAGAGCGGATTTTATTAGAATTCACGACGGTAAGTTGCGTCTCCGTACGACATTGACCAATGTTACGGGATTATCGCCTACGGGAGCGAAAATAAAAGTCGAGCTGACTTTCCCCGGTGTTACAACCGATAAGTATACTTTTACACTCGATGCTGCCACACAAACCCAAGAGATCACCATTAACAACTTGGATGTAACTTTCCTTTCGGCAGATCTTCCCGAATCGAAAATACCTTTCAGAATGAAAACCTCTTTGGTATGCGAAGGTACAAACACTATCACTTTTTCGAGCGGAGCAGATGTGTCTGTGAAAGTAGATTTCGTCGATCTCAATGTAACCCTCCTAAAAGGATGGATAGGCGAAAAGTATACTATTGCCTCCGATACTATCGTAAACAACTTACCTAAAAATCTATTTAAGTCGAAGACGATAGAGAACAACGACCTCTATTTCCACAACCCGATAATTACGTTCAATATAGAACACAATGCCGGTGTGCCTCTTGTTTTGAATATAGATAGAATATCGTGCAGCAACGACAATGGACAGACCGCAAGTGCCAACTTCAACGGAAGTCCGTCGAAATCGGTATCGCTCAATCGTGCTACCTCTATAGGTGGCAAGGGTAAGACTACTATCGTGTGCGACAGAGACAACGGTGCAACTCATGGTTTGTTTAGAGTGCCGAAACCGACTAAGGTCGACTACTCTTTCAGCTTGAAATTCGACCGCACAGCTGCCGCCACGGATTTGGTAAATGGAGTACAGCACTTCCTGTCGCGTCCGACGTATCTCGACTTGGACGTAGACGTGAAACTACCTTTCCACTTCGACCCGACGAGCAACATAAAAGTGGTAAACGATACTATCAAAAACGTAAAAATCGATTCGGTGCTCAACAAATATAAACTTACTCTCGACGAGGTAGAAATAATGCTTCTTATCAACAATCACGTACCGGTTCAAGGCAAAGTGTCGTTGGTTTTCGAAGACAAAAACGGTACTAAGCTTCATACGATAGACGGTATCGACGTTCAGTCTGCCAATATCGACGCCAACGGTATCGCAACGTCTGCCAAAGAGTCGCGTATAAATCTTGCACTGCCGTCGAACGCTATTTATAAAATAAGACAATCGAATAGAATATTGCTTTCGTATACACTCAAAGGCAATACCGACAACGACCCGATACACATAAAAGCTACCGACTGGCTTAAGGCTACGCTCGGCGTATATGTCAAAGGAGCTATAAGAGAGAATTTAGATACTTTACTTAAAAAATAAATTAAGACAAGATGAAGAGAATAATATTTTTGATAGTATTCGTATGTATGGCTTTTGCGGCTAACGCCCAGACCAATACGCTATACTTTATGGAAGATGTACCTAAAAATACATCTTGGAATCCTGCTTTTATGCCCAGATATTCGGGCTATATATCTCTATTCGATATTTACGGAGAGGTAGGTAACAATGCTATGATGCTCCGCGATTTTGTTTTCAAAAGAAACGGACGATGGACGACGGCTTTCAGCCCGTCGGAGAGCATCGATGAGCTATACAGACGTATTGGTGGAAATATCAATGGCGATGTTCGTTTCGGACTTAGTGTCCTCAACTTCGGTTTCCGTATCAAGGAGAAAAACTTTTTCACTTTCGATGCCTCGCTTAGAGGCGAAGCATATTCGCTTATACCGAAAGATTTCACTCGCCTGCTTCTATATGGTACAGGACGCGAAGGCAATTTCGACTTCTCAAACGCAGATCTCGAAGCTAAGCTATACGGCGAACTCGGATTCGGTTTTATCCGCCAAATAAACGATATGTGGTCGTTTGGACTCAAACTGAAAGCCCTTATCGGATTTGCCGGAGTACACTCGAATATCGACGAATTGATACTGCAGACCTCTATGGACCGTTGGCAGCTTTTGTCTATTGCCGATGCTTATATAATGACACCTGCGGTGAAATATTCGGCTACCAATAAGTCGCTCAATACCGATATAAATGCGAAGAATCTGTTCTTCCCGCAGGGTATCGGTGGAGCTATCGATTTGGGAGCTACTTATCGTCCGGTCGAAAACTTTACTCTCTCGTTTGCCGTTACCGATTTAGGACTTATCAGCTGGCAAAACTCGAGCAATATTGTAAACCTCAATACCAGAGGTAAGTTCTCGTTCAAAGGGGTAGAATACCACTACCGCGACAATATCGATTCTCTGAAATCGGCATACGACAGACTCGTCGACAATATGAAAGACTCCGTAAAGTGGACGGCAAAGCAGGGCATAAACGGTTCCATCAACCAGTGGCTTACCGCCAACGCCAATATCGGAGCCGAATACGGCATACTCGACAATAAAATATCTTTTGCCGCTATGGCAAATGCTCGTATCAACTACAATAGAATCATGCCCGAACTTACGTTGGGAGTAAACTTCCGTCCGGCCGACTGGGCTAAGTTCTATCTGTCGCATACGCTATCGACTCGCTGTGCGAGCACACTCGGTCTCGGTATAAATCTACAAGCCGGTCCCGTAAATTTCTATATCATATCAGACTTCGTACCGCTTAGCTATGTAAAAGTGCAGAACTTCGACAAGGCTATCGACAATACTATTATTCCTTACAGAAGCAATAGATTCAATGTACAGACAGGACTTGCATTTACGTTCGGTTCGAGCAAAGACGACGACCGCGACGGAGTATCGAATAAACGCGACAAATGTCCCGATACCGACATCGATATGTTGATGGCTCGCTGTCCGGGTAAAAAACGTACTTCGTTCGTAGACCGCGACGGCTGTATCTTAGACGACGACCACGACGGCGTAGCCAACTGCTACGACAAGTGCCCCGATACGCCCGAAGGTGTAACCGTCGATAAAAACGGTTGCCCGATAGATACCGACGGCGACGGTGTACCCGACTATCTCGATAAATGCCCCGACACGCCTAAGGGTGTGAAGGTCGATAAAGACGGTTGTCCTATCGATACCGACGGCGACGGTGTACCCGACTATCTCGATAAGTGCCCGAACACTCCGCAGGGAGTAGCTGTCGACGAAAAGGGTTGTCCGAAAGATACCGACGGCGACGGAGTGCCCGACTATCTCGATAAGTGCCCGAACACACCGAAGGGTGTACAGGTCGACGAAAGAGGTTGTCCGCTCGATAGCGACGGCGATGGTGTAATGGACGATAAAGACAAATGTCCGGGTACGCCTAAGGGTATGCCTGTAGATAAAGACGGTTGCCCGAAAGACACCGACGGCGATGGTGTACCTGACTATAAAGATAAATGCCCCGGTACGCCGAAAGCAGCTATCGGATATGTCGACGAAAACGGTTGTCCAAGAGATACCGACGGCGACGGTATACCCGACTACCAAGACGACTGTCCTACGGTCAAAGGTGTCAAGGAAAACAGGGGTTGCCCGGCTGTGAAGAAAGAGGTGCTCAAGGTATTCAAGCAAGCACTGCACGGCATACAGTTCGACTCTGGTAAGGCTACAATCAAGCCCGTATCGTTTGGTATCCTCAATATGGTGGTCGATATTATGAAGAACAATCCCGAATATAACCTCATCATTGCAGGTCATACCGATAGCCAAGGTAACGACGATTTCAATATGAAACTCTCCGACAACCGTGCTGCTGCCGTTCGTCAATATCTTATCGACAAAGGCGTATCGTCAGACCGCTTGCAGTCGAAAGGATACGGTGAGACTAAGCCTGTGGCAACCAACAAGACTGCTGCCGGACGTGCTCAGAACCGTCGTGTAGAGTTTACCGTTGTATTCGAAAGGTTTGTAAAGGCAGACGAAGCCGACGACAACACCAATCAGACGGAACAGTAAGATTTGAAAATTAGTAATATTGTTGAAGAGGCGACTATCTTTGCCATGGGGTAGTCGCTTTTTGTTATGTCTGCCGTTCGTAATTTGCTCCGCACTGCTGCCCTTCATTCCTTTATTATTACTTCTTCATTTTTCATTTTTTTGGGCGTGCCCCTTGCCGCAAGCGGCTTCGGGTCGGGCTATCCGCTCTTACTCGCCTACGTCTCGTATCCGCTTCTATCCCTCACGCATCCCAACGCCCCATTCAACAATTAAACGATTACACGCTTCAACATCCCTTCATCTTTAATTTTCCTCGCCCCTACATTCCAATTTTGTGCGAAGCACAAAACAGATAGGCCTATGTGGAGAGATGGGGTACCCGCTTGTGCGAATGTGAGCGAAGAAAAACGTCGAACTGTCTGAGCCGAAGGC
>CAJPNS010000065.1 GCA_905372135.1 Porphyromonadaceae bacterium
GTGTTTTATGTATGTGTCTGCAAAACACAGACATACTACAGACTAAAGTTTTTGCTCTCTTTTATAGTACAGGTATTTTAGGTACCGGTTTTTGTGGAATCGTAGAGAATAATGTTCTCGACGAAATCGCTGCCATAATGACAATAGTCGGTGGCGTATTCATTATGTTTTCCAAAGAGAAAAACGAAGATGAGTTTATCGCTTCCCTACGGCTAAATGCACTGTCGTGGGCAGTTTTGACGAATTGTGCGATACTTTTGTTTGCGGTCGTTTTTGTGTACGATTTCCCTTTCTTCTGGGTACTCGTAGGCAATATGTTTACTATCCCGATAATCTTTATACTTCGGTTTTATTGGTTGTTGCACTGTGTTTCCCAAAATAACGGCGAGTATGACTAACAGTATAAAGGTAGAGCGTGCCCGTAGAAACATCACTCAAGGGCAACTGGCAGATATGACAGGTGTCAGCAGGCAGACTATCAATGCCATAGAGCTCGGCAAATACAACCCCTCTACGGTGCTGGCACTGAAGATGTCGCAGATATTCAATGTTACTGTCAACGAGCTTTTTAGCCTCGAAGACAACGACTAAAAGATGTTGTAGCTAAGCTCAATACCCAAAAATCAAAGAGTATCGACAGCAAAGAGCGAAGGAGAAAGATTCTCCTCATACGTTAGGAGCATCTCTCTTCTCCTTTTTCGTATTTCAATATGTGGAAAATATCACAAAAAAATGTTTTGGTACTCAAAATTAGTCAGGTAAAGACTATCTTTGCGTACTAAAAAAATAAACGACAAAAAATCTAAACGTTAAACTTAAAATGCTGGTAACAGCTGATAATCAATTATATTATGATACCTAAAATAATACATTACTGTTGGTTTGGTAGAGGACAAATGCCCGATTTGGCTATAAAATGTATAAAATCGTGGCAGCAATATTTACCCGATTATGAGCTAAAACTATGGAATGAAGACCATTTCGATATAAATTCGAACCAGTACATAAAAGAAGCATACGAAGCTCGCAAATTTGCTTTTGTAACCGACTATGTACGTCTTTATGCATTATATACGGAGGGAGGCATATATATGGATACCGATGTTGAAATCGTCAGACCGCTCGACGATTTACTACACTTACCTGCATTCTCGGGGTACGAAAGCAATAAATACAACAACTTCCCAACAGGCTTAATGGCAAGCGCCAAGAACGGTATATGGGTAAAGGAACAGTTGGACTATTACACTGACAAACACTTCCTTAGACCAGACGGGACATACGATATGACTACTAACACTCAGACCATATCTAACATAATGATTTCAAACGGTTTCGAGTTGGATGGAAAGTATAAAGTGTATAAAAACGATATGCACTGTTTTCCAAAAGACTATTTTTGTCCTAAGACCAGTACCGGTATTTTGAAAATAACAAAAAACACCTATTGCATACACCATTTTGCAGGATCGTGGCAAGAACTGAGTACCAGCCAAAAAATCAAACACTTTATTACAAGAAAGATATTGGGTGCATATATCACAGATAAGTTGGTACAATTAAAAAGACAATTGAAAAGCAAAGGGAATAAGAAATAATTGAAATCGAATTTCTCACAATACGAAAAGGTGCAGAAAAAATAAATTTTTCCTACACCTCCTCACTATGAAAAAAACTGATTCTATCTATCTTAGTCCAAGACTTTTACCAAATGGTGAACTTTATTGATCATTCCCATTATCGATGGGGTATCATCGTGTTCTACTATCTGGTTCATTTTGTGTAGTCCAAGAGCGTCTAATGTGCGTTTCTGCACAGCAGGGCATTTAATTCTACTTTTTACTTGCTGAATTTTTATTTTTGCCATTACTATTTCCTCCTGATATTTTTTAACCGTTAAACACTTTATCTACCGAAATACCACGATTTTGAGCCACAGTAACGGGATCTCTAAGTTCGCTCAAGGCTTGGAAAGTTGCCTTCACCAGATTATGCGGATTCGACGAACCTTTCGATTTTGCCAAAATGTCGGTGATACCCACACTTTCCAAAACGGCACGCATAGCACCACCGGCTTTTACTCCCGTACCGTGCGCAGCGGGTTTGAGTAATATTGTTGCTCCACCGAAATGTGCTGTCTGCTCGTGAGGTATAGTCCCTTTGTGTACAGGCACCTTGATAAGGTTCTTGCGAGCAGCTTCCGTACCTTTCTGCATAGCAGCAGCTACTTCGCCTGCTTTTCCGAGCCCCCATCCTACTACGCCATTGCCGTCTCCGACTACTACGATAGCAGCAAAACTGAAAGCACGTCCTCCTTTTGTTACCTTTGTTACACGATTTACAGCAACCAGACGCTCTTCCAACTGAGCGTCGGACTCTATATTCACTCTATTTCTTTTATATTCTGCCATAATTTCTTCTTAAAAATTTAAACCGTTTTTACGGGCAGCTTCAGCCAATTCCTTCACTCTGCCATGATATAAATAACCGCTTCGGTCGAAGACCACAGACTGAATACCTGCTTCTTGAGCATTTTGGGCGATAAATTCACCTACTTTGGCAGCCTGCTCTTTTTTATTCATCTTATCTTTTATTGCCAGCGACGAAGCCGAGGCAAGAGTCTTTCCGGCAACATCGTCTATAATCTGAGCATATATCTGAGTATTACTTCTGAAGACCGATAAACGTGGCTTTTCGGGAGTTCCCGATATTTTACCTCTTATATGAGCCCTTATTTTTGCTCTTCTTTCTATTTTTCCTACCATGATTTACTGATTTTAAACGATTATTTACTTGCTGTCTTACCTGCTTTCTTGCGGATAACTTCGCCTTTAAACAATACTCCTTTACCTTTGTAAGGTTCAGGCTTACGGAACGAACGTATCTTCGCACAAACTTGTCCAAGTAGCTGCTTATCGGCAGATTCGAGGGTAATGAGCGGATTCTGATTACGTTCGGTAACGGTAGTAAGTTTTATCTCGTTTGGCAACTGCATATATATATTGTGCGAGAAACCCAACGACAACTCTAAAATCTGACCCTGATTCGAGGCACGGAAACCGACCCCTACAAGTTCAAGTGTCTTGGTATAACCTTCAGATACACCGACAACCATATTATTTATCAAAGCACGATACAAGCCGTGATAAGATCTAATCTGAGGCAAATCGCTATGACGTGTAAATGAGATATTACCGTCTTCGATAGCGATATCGATACTCGGGTCGATACTCTGAGAGAGTTCGCCTTTGGGTCCTTTTACCGATACAATGCCTTTTTCGGCTTTAACGGTCACTCCGGCAGGAATTTTTATTGGTAGTTTACCTATTCTTGACATGGTCTTTCCCTCCAAACATTAATAAACATAACACAATACTTCTCCGCCGACCTCAAGCGAACGAGCCTCCTTGTCGGTCATTACACCTTTCGATGTAGAAAGAATAGCAATGCCTAATCCATTGAGTACTCGCGGCATATTTTTGTACCCAACATAACGACGAAGACCGGGAGTAGATACTCTGACAATCTTCTTAATAGCGTTAACCTTGTTAACCGGATCGTATTTCAAGGCTATTTTTATTGAACCTTGAGGACCTTCATCTATAAACTTGTAGTTCAAGATGTAGCCCTTTTCAAAAAGTACTCTCGTAATCTCTTTTTTGAGATTAGAGGCAGGAATCTCTACTACACGGTGCTTGGCACTTACTGCATTACGCACCCTTGTTAAGTAGTCTGCAATAGGGTCTGTCATAAAACAATTAAATTTAAATTAACCCCCTCTAAGTGGGGCAATATTTAGTTAATATTCAAAGATTTCCATTACAAAGAAGCCTTATAATCCGACCTCTCGAAAGGAATTGCAAAAGTAATACTTTTTTTAAAACAAAAAAAATAGTGCTTCACTTTTCTGCAAAAAATATTTGTTCACGCGCAAGTAATTGGTTACGACCAGCTATATAAACACGCTTCTACCCAATCATATATCATTGCAAATCAACACGATGTTTACATTGATATTAAAGCTATTCAAGATCACTTTAGATGATATTTTTTCTTATTGCCAATCTTTACTTGTAGAGCGTGTCCCACGCGGATTTGCCTTGTTTTATGGTTTGGCGATTGCCAATGTCAAACAGGCATTTCTTGATATATCCTACCGTTTATCTTTTTGCCATTCAAATGTTTACTGCGTTTTACACCATCACTTCCCCAAGTGCCCCATTGTTTAAAGAAAAATGCTGTCTCTTGTTTTTCGCATTGCTTTTTAATCGAAAGCACCCATTCTTCAAGCATAGGTCTGGCACATCTCCCGCTTTCCCCACCAACAATAACCCAGTCGATATTACCTAAATCAATTACTCCTAAATCCTCTAAAAGCGGTTCGCAAGATAAAAAACGAATAGGAGCATTAAGTGTCCTCAAAACGTCTATTCTGCTTTTTGAGACTTTATTTTCTACGGTTACCCCCAACCAAACATTTTTAGGATTTTCTCGATTACTAAAATATTCTTTCATCCTTTCAGCTCTTTTGGTCAGAATTTGGTATCGGTGTTGAGGTGTTTGTTTGATAATGTTCATAACTTTATCAATAAACTCAAAGGGAACATCTTTATGAAACAAATCGCTCATTGAACACACAAAAATAGTATGAGATTTTTTCCACAACAAAGGCTCTTGCAAACTATCTTCATGCAAAGTAAGGGTGAACCCATTTTTATATTTTTCTTGTCCCATCGCTTGCAATCTATGAGCCATAACCTCTGCATAACAATTCTGACAACCAGCCGAAAACTTTGTACAGCCTGTTATTGGATTCCATGTTTTATCCGTCCATTCTATTTTGGTTGTTCTCATATTCGTTTTTTTATTGAATAATAGTCTTTTCCATTTGCTTTTATTCTATGAATATTTACTGACGTATAAGATTTTGAACCAATTCGCTCTATCTTATTTTCTTTTTCCAACTCTTTAATAACCTCTGTAAAAACTTTTGGCTCACACCTTAATTTTAATGCTCTCTTTAGTCCTTGAATATTATCCATTATTTGATCGTTTACAATCTCCTTTTTTAAACATTCTTTTACTTTATGTATTTTGTTAGGTTCTGTTATTTCATAAAACAGTGTTCCTTTCTCAAAGTCTTCTTGTGTGTTACAATTAGATTCTCCTGCACTTTGGTCTACTGACCAACAGACTTTTTGAAATTTTTCCATTCCTAAAGTATGTGATGTCCCGAAGATTAAACCATAATAATTTGTCCCTTTTTTTATCGTAAAATGATTCAGATAATAATCCTTATTATGCGGTATTAAGCTTTCAAAATATTCAACAATTATCTGGTGACACAACTTTGGAGCTGTCTCCTCAAATGTTAAGTTTCTTTCTCCAAGAAATTTTTTTGTAACAGGATGTTCTTTAAATAAACCGTTTTAAATAAGAAGATGAAATAAAGAAAATAAAATCAGTATGAGGGGCATTTACTAGTTTTAAAAAAATTTCGGCATCAACCTGAGTGAATCCATACTGATCTAAAATAACAAACTTGGCACATTGCTTATTGTTTAGTATAAATTGGGTTTGGTTGTTGTTTTTGAAATCTTCGGAAAAATTGTAGTTTGTGATATTAACCTCAAAAGGATAATCTTTGCAATCATGATCATTTCTGTATTCTAATAGGTATTCTTCTATATTAGTCTGCAATTGTTGTTGTTTTCTTTTTTTGTATTCATTGAAATTCAAAATGACATTTTTCTGTTTTTCTACTATACTTTTTTGCAAACTGACTGTTTCCTCTAACAAAATCATTGGAGAACCCGGGTTTCCTTCAGTGTCATAGCCGCTGCCTGCAAAAAAATCATAAATATATAGTTTTCTCCAATAAGGTTGTTGTATGAATACGGGTAACCATTCCTTGAAACAATCTTGAAAAATGTCTAATTTTAATCTTGTTTCTTCCGAAAAACGCTTTGAGTTTATGTCTTTTGCCATATTTATATTCCTAACTTATAAATCGTTCTGTTATTTAATCATGAAATTCTCCTACCAACCTAAATACATTTTCTGCACTGCTTTTTTCCGCTTCGTAGGATTCAATTTAGTTAAGTTTGTTTTCCCTGAAATTTTCTGGCAAAGTTAGGTATAAATTTCGGTTGCTGCAATTATATCGGAAACACTTATACAATATACTCATATCCAATTGAATACATAAGGGATTTTTTATCAAATTTATCTTGAATATTATCTTTTTGGGGGCGTAATTCAAAAATTTAATGTACATTTGCAACGGTTTAGTGAGATTTGTTCTCCCTTTCCCGTATTTTGCCGCTACGCAAAATATTGATTTATACATCACTTCACAGACCCGCATATATGAGCAAGATAGCAGATACCCCGTTGATGAAGCAGCATAAGGAGATAAAAGAGAAGTATCCCGATGCGTTGCTGCTATTCAGGGTGGGCGACTTCTACGAGACCTTTGCCGAAGATGCCGTCAAAGCAGCCTCCATATTGGGCATCACACTCACCAAGCGGCAAAACGGGGCGGCGGCTCACGTGGAGTTGGCGGGTTTCCCGCATCACGCATTGGATACCTACCTGCCCAAGCTTGTCAGAGCAGGCTTGCGGGTGGCTGTCTGCGACCAGCTCGAAGACCCGAAGCTTACCAAAACATTGGTCAAACGCGGTGTTACCGAGCTCGTTACCCCCGGCGTATCGACCAACGATAATGTGCTGGCTGTGGGAGAAAACAACTTTTTGTGTGCCGTACATTTCGACAAAAATCAGGTGGGCATATCGTTCCTCGACATATCCACAGGCGAATTTTATCTGAGCCAAGGCTCTTTGGAATACGCCGAGAAACTTTTCAACTCATTTGCTCCCAAAGAAGTACTCTACGAGCGAAAAAACCGTAAACTTTTCGAGGAGGCACTGCCGACCAAGATAGCCAAATTCGAACAAGACGACTGGGTCTATACCATAGAATCGGCACGCGACAGACTCTTCAAACAGTTCGAAGTAAACTCGTTCAAAGGGTTTGGCGTCGAACACCTTACCTGCGGTATCATTGCAGCGGGAGCCATACTCTATTACCTCGACCAGACGGAGCACAAGCAGATATCGCATATCACCAAGATATCGCGTATCGAAGGCAGCCATTATGTATGGCTCGACCGTTTCACTATCCGCAACCTCGAACTGCTCGACTCGCCCAACGATGAGCATAATACGCTTTTTGCCGTGCTCGACAGGAACAAAACCCCGATGGGAAGCCGTCTGATGAGACGCTGGCTAACATTTCCTCTCAAAGAGGTGAAGCCTATCACCGACCGACTGAGCGTAGTAACACACTTCTACCGCAACCCCGAACAGAGAACTATTATCGAAGAGAGTCTCGATAAAATAGGCGACTTGGAAAGAATACTCTCGAAGGTAGCCGTCGGACGAATAAATCCCCGCGAGATGTGGCAACTGATGACAGCTCTCAAAGCTATCAAGCCGATAAAAGCTACCTGCACGGAAACGACAGACAATCTGATGATGGCTTCGTTCGGAGAGCAACTCAATGAATGCAACACTCTGATAGAGAAGATAAAACGCGAGATAGTGGAAGACCCGCCTGCTACGCTGGCAAAAGGCGGTGTCATAGCCTCCGGTGTCGATGAGGAACTCGATGAATTGCGTAAGATATCGTCGTCGGGTAAGAACTACCTACAACAAATTCTCGAACGCGAGTCGGCAGCAACGGGCATACCGTCGATGAAGATAAGCTATAATCAGGTGTTCGGGTACTATATCGAAGTTACCAACGCCCACAAAGACAAAGTACCTCAAACGTGGATACGCCGACAGACACTGACATCGGCAGAGCGATACATCACCGAAGAGCTCAAAGAGTACGAGACAAAAATATTGGGAGCCGAAGAGAAAATACTTTCTCTTGAGCAGCGTATTTTCGACGCCCTCATCAGCAGCGTAAGTCAGTTTATTGCCACCATACAGCTCGATTGCAATATCTTGGCACAGATAGACTGTCTGCTGAGTTTCACCCGAATATCGCAAGAAAACCGCTACAACTGCCCCATAGTAAACGACAGCACGACGATAGACATACGCCAAGGACGACACCCCGTAATCGAAAAAAATCTGCCGATAGGCGAGAGCTACGTACCGAACGATATTCTGTTGGACGACGAAAATCAACAGATAATCATCATCACAGGACCCAATATGGCGGGTAAATCGGCACTGCTCCGACAGACGGCTCTCATAGTACTTATGGCTCAGATAGGGTGCTACGTGCCTGCCGAGAGTGCTTCGATAGGTATTGTGGATAAGATATTTACCCGAGTAGGAGCATCGGACAATATCGCTTCGGGCGAAAGTACCTTTATGGTAGAGATGAACGAGGCGGCAAGTATTCTGAACAATATATCCGACAGAAGCCTGATACTCTTCGACGAACTCGGCAGAGGCACATCTACATACGATGGCATATCGATAGCTTGGGCGATAGTGGAATATATCCACGAGATGCCTAAATGCAGAGCCAAAACACTCTTTGCTACGCACTATCACGAACTCAACGAGATGGAGCGGTCGTATCGACGGATAAAAAACTACAACGTATCGGTACGTGAGGTAGACGGCAAAGTACTTTTTATCCGTAAACTCGTAAGAGGCGGCTCCGAGCACAGTTTCGGTATCCACGTAGCCAAGATAGCGGGTATGCCGCCGTCGGTAATAAAGCGTGCCGACGAGATACTGCTACAGCTCGAGAACTCTCAAAGACAGTCCGATAGCGTAGGCAAATCGATGAAAAATGCCTCGCAGCGTGCGGGAATACAGATGACGCTCTTCGAACTCGACGACCCTGTCTTGAGCCAGATACGCGACGAGATCCTCAAACTCGATATCAACAGCCTCGCCCCAATAGAAGCCCTGAACAAGCTAAACTCGATAAAAACGATTCTGACGGGTAAGTCGTCGTGAGTATGTACACTCTCGCCCCGTCTCCAATCGTATACCCATAATCGATAAATTTAGCTTAACTTTGGCGTTCCGAAAAAACACGAATTACAAATACACATAATTATGAATAAATTACTTAATATCACTGTTTTAATTGTACTATCCGCATTCTCCGTATTGGCTCAGAAAAATGGCGGAATGTGGCTTCCGACAGAGCTCAACGAGCAGGAAATGAAAGACCTCGGACTCAAAATATCCGTCAAGGATATATTCGACACTACACGACCGAGTATAAAAGACGCTATCGTCCAATTCGGAGGAGGCTGTACGGGTGAGGTAATATCTCCGCAAGGGCTGGTGCTCACGAATCATCATTGCGGCTACGAATACATTCAGTATCATTCATCTGTAGCCAACGACCTTCTCAAAAACGGTTTCTGGGCAAAAAGCCGACAGCACGAGTTACCCAACGAAGACCTATCCGTTACTTTCGTAGTCGATATCACCGATATCACCGATAAGATATTGGCAGGTGTCGACGGGCTATCGCACGAAGAGGCTCAGAAGGCTATCGACGACAATATCAAGCGTTTCCAAAAAGAGACGCCGCATGAGTCGTACCAACACATTGTAGTAAAGCCTATGTACGACGGCAATAAATATTATGCCTTCCTAAGCGAGACTTACAACGATGTAAGGCTTGTAGCCGCACCGCCTCAGTCGATAGGCAAGTTTGGTGCCGATACCGACAACTGGAAGTACCCGCGACACACGGGCGACTTCTCCATTTTCAGGATATATGCCGACAAAAACAACCGTCCGGCTCCATATTCGCCCGACAACGTTCCTTTCAAACCAAAATATTATCTCCCCATCTCCATAAAAGAGCTCAAAGAGGGCGATTTCACCTTCATATTCGGATATCCGGGCAGAACCTCCGAATATCTGCCGGCTGCAGCTATAGAGCAGATAATCACACACACCGACCCTACAAGAATAGCAGTCAGAGATATTACGCTCAAAATATTGGACGAAAAGATGAGGCAAGACCACGCCACACGTATCAAATACGCTTCCAAATACGCCATCATATCGAATGCTTGGAAAAAATGGCAGGGCGAACTCAAAGGACTCAAGAGAAGCAATGCCGTACAGAAACGAAGAGAATACGAAGGCAAACTCAAAGCCCTCAACCCCGATATCGTGAAGATACTTTCCGAGATGGAGCGCCTCTACGACGAACAAAATAGATACGTCAGAACCAATACGATATGGGGCGAACTCTTCCGAAACTCCGAAACACTGTATCTATCGTCGCTATATCATAAGATATTGAAGTTGAATTCGCAAGTAGAACTTACCGAAGACAATAAACTCGAAATCAAGAATCGAATAAAGGCTATCTATCGCGATTTCGACCCTACGCTCGACCTCAAGGTTACTGCCGGTATCTTCGAGTATTACACTCGCAACACTCCTAAGGAGTTCCTCGCCAATGACTTCGCTCGCTATACCGATGCTCATACAAGTCTGCCGCTATTTCAGAAGTGGGCTGCTAAGTCTGTGGTAATCAATAACGATACTACTCGCTTAGACGCTCTTTTCGGCGACAATCGCACTCTCGTTGCCAAGATACGTAACGACAAGTTTGTCGATATGTATAGCCGTTTCCTCCAAGTCTATAACGATAATTGCCTCGACCACAACAAGAAGATACAAAATCGTCTCAACGATTTGCAGAAACGCTATATGGCTCTGCAAATGACCACCGACAAAGACAAGGTCTTTTTCCCCGACGCCAATTTCACTCTGCGAGTATCGTATGGGCAGATACGTGGCTCGGAGCCTGCCGATGCTATTGAATATAAATACCAGACCACTCTCGATGGGGTTATAGAGAAATATATACCGGACGATTATGAGTTTGATGTACCGAAAAAACTGCTCGACCTTTACCATAAACGCGACTTCGGAAGATACGCCAATTCGCAGGGCAAAATACCCGTAGCCTTTACCGCCACCAACCACACTACAGGCGGTAATTCGGGATCGCCTACCATCGACGCCAACGGAAATCTTATCGGACTCAACTTCGACAGACAGTGGGAAGGCACTATGAGCGACATATATTTCGACCCCCAACTTTGTCGGAATATTATGGTCGATATACGTTATATTCTGTTCATTATCGACAAATTTGCCGACTCACAGTGGTTGCTCCGCGAGCTTACTATCATTGATAAGTAAGACACTCGTACAAAAAACTACAAAACCAATCGATATGCTAACCCTTATCGGTTGGTTTTTTTTATATTATTGCTGTCCGATAAAGTTTTTGGTTCAAGATAACTTTACGAAAGAATTATCTTTGTAAGTTATTTTGCTACAATGA
>CAJPNS010000066.1 GCA_905372135.1 Porphyromonadaceae bacterium
AATCTATTTATTTTTAGTTCAATACTATTGTTAAGTCTGTGTTTTGTCAAATTTTTGAGCAAAGTTAGACATAATTTTTGATATCTGCAACCACATACTAAGCACGCAATCTAAGCAAAAAGGACGTCTGAGAGCTCCAATCCGAAGTTTGCCTATTTTACACACGTTTCAAAAGGTTGCTATTTCATTGATATACTTATGTCTAAAAGCAATTTTATTACTAAATTATTATCTAAAACCTTATTTTATTCCTCGAAGGAACTGAGCTGCATTTTTGCAATGCATTTGTCTTTGTCGTTGTAGGTTTCGGACTGTACTGTTCCTACATCCGGAGCTATCCATTCGATAGTTTTCATGTGTATGTTTATGATGTTTTCGATTTGAAACTCGCTACTGATTTTGTAGCAATCGAAACTTCCTGCGGGTGTGCTGATTTTTTCGCGCGCAAGAACCTTCCGTTGCTTAACACTTATGACAGTAGGCGGGAGTGGAATGTCCTTAGTTTTTATTTTAAGAGTTATTTTAGCGTCGGGAAGAGTTTTTCCGACTTGTATATTGCCCGGTATAGCCGCATCGATACCCGATATTTCCACTTGGCTATCGTTTTGGAAAGCCTGAAGACTTTTGGGGTCGAGAAGATTTCGTACGTCGGCATAGAATACGTTTCCTTCACAACGCATGTGTACTTTGCCGGAGTAGTTAAGTTTTCGTTTTTTATTTAGATGTTGGCTTTGAGCTGTTATTTTCAGACCTTTGGCTGTGTTTTTTACCTCGGTAATTTGTTGGCTTAGATAGCCCGACACCTTGTCTTTGTGATCGTATATGGTATATTCGAGTTGCGCTCCTTTGCGGAATGGATAGTATACGCGACAGGGGGCACCTGAGGCTTGTTTGCTTTCCTCGGTATCGTGTCCGCTGTGGACTATCGGATAATTCCGTCCATTGTCGGCTACGATAGTTTTGTTTCGTACCTGTATATCGCTATTGAACTCAACGATTTTGAGGTCGTCTCCTCCCATAGTCTGAGCCTTGGCGATAGGAGAGATGATTGCAAGAGCGAAAGCCGCCACTAACAACTTGCGTAAAGTTGTTTTTTTTACATTACTTGTTTTTTCCATAATACTTTGTTGTTTTGGTTTATATGATATTTTTATAAACAACCCTCTTTCGAGGGTTGTTTTTTTACTCTATCACGAACTTACAGTTGTAAATTTCGCCCGTAGGTGTAAGGATTCGGAGCAGGTAGATGCCTTTGGCAAAGTCCTGCAGGCTGAGTCTGTACTCCTTCCCGCTGAAAGCAAATGTGGTGAGGGTGCGTCCTTGCGTGTCGTGGAGCGTGGCTTTGTACTCTCCTTCCGTAGTAAGGCTGATGATGATGTGGTCTTTTGCCGGATTGGGAGCGAGCTGTACAAAGCTTTGCGGCATCGTAACCTCTTCCACGTCGGATGATGTGTTCCACTCGGTATCGGTCCAGACAGTTTGCTTGCCCGACTCAGATTCCGTCCACGACCAACAGACTCTACTCTTGGTTGGACTGACATCCACTTGAGGGGTGTAGAGAGGATTGGCAGACGATGTATACGTGTATTGGTTTATCGACGAAAAATAGGTATGAATATCATTATAATTGACCCAGAAGTATTTCAGGGTTTTCGTACCATCCCCTTTTTTTGGGCATAGGTAATCAGGTAGTTATTGCCGTTCTTGTCGTATCCCAAACCCGAGTTGGTTTCATCTTTGGGCGAAGATATAAGGAGACCTTCCTCCAGATCATTCATAGTCGGAGTATGACCTTTTCCATACCGGAACGATGGCTTGGGACGTACATAGCTGATATCCCAATCCGAACTGACGGGATCATATTCGCTGTACGTAATCATGAAGTTATGGCATTTCTCCCCATTGATAGTATTGTTGTCCTCGTCGAGCATCATTTGTATTTTGGGACTGTACGACCGATCGCTTACACTCACTTTTATAGGAGCTGACCACTCATATTCGGGATCATTGTCGACAAAGTTCGAGAGAAAGCCGATATTGCTCGTCCAAGTTTCTTCGTCCATTTCGAATACCACCCCCATTAGCGGCCACGCATTGTGACCCATGGATTCAGAGGTACTACCCAATGAGAGATCTACCTTGTAGATCTTCCTCTCTCCATCTTGATGGAAGAGCAGGTTTTTCGTGAAAGTTTGCCCTCCATCGAGAGAGAACACATAGTCCAAGAAACTTATTTTATGTGTGCTGTTGTAGCCTGTGTAAGCGAAAGCCAAAGCAAAAGGAAAGCCTCCATTGCTTAAGGCAGAAGGTGAACGATAGTTGGTGGCTATAGCCACATTGTACAGCCATACAATGGAGAAGTCTTCATGATACGTATGCACCGGATTCTCCAAGTTGGCATCGCGGCTGAAGACATCGACTCTACTTTCGTACGTACCGGGCTTGTTCATGAGCTCTACCGACCAAACCTTGATATCGGATTCATCTTTACCCGTTACCACGATATCGAAGTCCTGATATCGGTAATCGTCCGACGGACTCCAACTGCTTATTAATTGGTAGCTGACTCCATCATCCTTAGAGCGGTAAATTCTCACATTGCTATTGCCGGTGTTGCGTCCGCTATGAACCATCAGATAGATCCATCCGTTGTCGGCTACGACCGTTTTGTTGCGTACCTGTACGTCGCTATTGAAATCAACGACTTTGAGGTCGTCTCCTCCCATAGTCTGAGCCTTGGCCAGAGGACAAAGGATTGCTACGGCGAAAGCCGCTACTAACAACTTACGTAAAGTTGTTTTTTTTACATTACTTGTTTTTTCCATAATACTTGTTGTTTTGATAATTTATATAAGAATTTTTATTATGTCCTCTTTCGAGGGGTGTTTTTTTACTCTATCACAGGCTTACGGTTGAAATACGTTTTTTCCAGAAGAGAATATATTTATTTGCTTCAATCTCAGCTGTACGGAAAGACCACAGATGTAAGCACACCCACAGAAACTCTCTTTAGCCTCGCAAAGCTACGATAGCACGTTTTTTGCCCTTGCAAATACAGCTATTCTTTTCGTTTTATGAATGTTACCCGATTGCAAAGGTAGTGTTTTTTTTATTCAAAACAATTTTTACTGAAAATATTTTTTCAAAAAAACTTTTTTGAGTCTAAATCTTTATTTGTTTGAACCGTTCGGGCAACCGCACCACCAGCTTCCAACGCCCCATGCTCGGCTTGTTTAGTGCAAATATCGGACGACAAAGGGTTTGCACCGCTCTTGCTATGGGGAAGTATCTGTCGGCATCTTTGGCTTTTTTGTTTGTAACGAGGTGTATTACCTTCGAGCGTTTTTTCATGTGACGCTCCCAGCCTGCCGCCATACGGTCTTTGTCCTGAAAACGAGCCTTCACCATTTCGTAGTCGAACACGCCGAAGTGAAGGAGGTAAAGGTTTCGGTCTATTCTGAAATTGTGTCCTTTGACACGATGAAATCCCGCTCCCCACCGCACAGGCTTCGATACCACTACCGGCTTGGTGTACCGCGACGATACCTGTCCGTAGCTACGCTGCGAAAGGAAAGGTTTGCTTCCGTCTATGGTCTGTTCCTCGTTCAAATGTTGCCCTACGTCTACGCCAAGCCCCGATACCGACGGGTTTACGTCGAGTTTGCTAAGGTACGATACCAACGACTCGTCGACGTTGGGGTCCAATACCAGAAATTCGTCGGCGTCGGTGCCTATTACAAGGTCGTATTTTTTGAGCAGTTCGCTTGCCATGTTCGACAAGTGTGTCAGCCGACGTCGTTCGGCAGCTACCACCTGTCCCGGAATGCGCTCGCAGTGCACGACGGTAGCCTCACCCGCTGTAGGGGGTATCGGCTGGTCGGTGCCGTCGAGGTATATGTATAAGTTCTCTTTCCCTAAAATCGCTCCGTAATATGCAATCCAATGCTCGAGAAAAAAGGCATCGTTGCGAGCCATAGTGATGGCACAAATCTTTTTGGTAGTCGTCATATTTTATGTGTTTTATTTATTTATGGCAGCAAAGATAGTAAAAAATCATCACTTGGCAGCAGAAGTCAAATGCTATCTTACACACACACAACTACCATCGCTATTTACACGTTGCCAAAGTCTATGAGTTTTTATATTTTTGCACTTTGAAAACAACAACTTTCCACACAGATTTTTTCAGAATCTATTACACCCGAAAAAAGCAATGAGTATCGAAGAGCGTATCGCCAATTTAAGGCAAGAAATAGAAGAATACAACCGCCAATATTATATCGAAAACAACCCTACGATATCTGACTTCGAGTTCGATATGAAGCTCAAGCAGCTCGAAGAGATGGAGAGGGCATATCCACAGTTTTTCGACAAAAACTCTCCGACACAACGCGTCGGAAGCGACCTTACAAAGACATTCGAGCAGGTCGTACACCGCTACCCTATGCTATCGCTATCGAACACATACTCCGAGAGTGAAGTGGAGGAGTTTTATACCCGACTCAGTCGGCAGCTCGGCGAAGCATTCGAGATTGTATGCGAACTCAAGTTCGACGGCGCCTCCATATCGCTCATATATGAGAACGGAGAGTTATCTAAAGCCGTTACTCGAGGCGACGGTGTCAGAGGCGACAACGTTACGAACAACATACGTGCCATACGCTCCATACCTACCAAATTAGCAGGCAATTATCCCAGTCGGTTCGAGATAAGAGGCGAGATACTTATGCCTTTCGCCGTATTCGATAGGCTCAATGCCGAGAGAGCCGACAGAGGCGAACAACCCTTCGCCAACCCTCGCAACGCCACTTCGGGCACGCTCAAACTGCTCGACCCCTCCGAAGTTGCTCACCGAGAACTCGACTCGTATCTCTACTATCTGCTCGGAGAAGAGCTCCCTTTCGGCACTCACTACGACAATATGATGGAGGCTCGCCGATGGGGGTTCAAGGTGTCTGACGCTACCAAGCGGTGCAGAAGTATAGACGAGATACTCGACTTCATCAGATACTGGGATACGGAGCGTCGGAGGCTGCCGGTAGCTACCGACGGTATAGTGCTAAAAGTGAACGATCTCAGACAACAGCAACGGTTGGGACTTACAGCCAAATCGCCTCGATGGGCTATTGCTTATAAATATCAGGCAGAGAAGGCTCTGACAAAGCTACTTTCGGTAAGTTACCAGGTCGGACGCACCGGAGCAATCACCCCCATAGCCAACCTCGACCCCGTACTGCTTTCGGGTACTACCGTCAAACGCGCATCGCTACACAATGCCGACAATATCGAGCGGCTCGACCTCCATATAGGCGATATGGTATACGTCGAAAAAGGCGGAGAGATAATACCTAAAATCACTGCCGTCGATACGGAGCAGCGTGCCAAAGACTCGCCGAGAGTAGTATTCCCCTCGCGATGCCCCGAATGCAACACCGAACTCGTACGAAACGACGACGAAGCCATATATTATTGCCCCAACGAAGACAATTGCCCCACACAGAGCAAAGAAAAAATATCGCACTTCGTATCGCGTAAGGCGATGAACATCGCCGGACTCGGCGACGAGACCATTTCGCTACTATTCGACAGAGGACTACTTAGAGACGTTGCCGATATATACGAACTGCAGCAGGCAGATATATCGCTGCTCGAGAGACTCGGCGATAAGTCTGCCCGTAATATCATCGAAGGTATAGCAGGCTCGAAAAATGTGCCCTATGCGAATCTACTATTTGCTCTCGGCATACGATACGTCGGCGAGACGGTAGCAAAACGCTTGGCAAAAGCCTATCGCTCAATAGACGATTTGCAGCAGGCTACGATAGATGAGCTAATACAAGTCGACGATATCGGAGAGGTTATAGCTGAAAGCATAGTGAAATACTTCGCCAAAGCCGAACACCGACGGCTCATCGAACGTCTTAGGGCTGCGGGGCTACAGATGGCCGACACGAGCAGCAGCGAGCCCACATCCGACAAACTTGCCGAGAAGATTATAGTCATAAGCGGTGTCTTTGCCCACCATTCGCGAGATGATTACAAGAGTATGATAGAAGCCCACGGCGGTAAGTGTGTCGGTAGCGTATCGAAAAACACATCGTTCTTACTTGCAGGAGACAATATAGGACCATCCAAGCTACAAAAAGCCGAGAAACTTGGAGTAAAAATCATCTCCGAAGAGGAGTTCCTCGATATGCTTAAATAGAGGGTGTTTTTTACTAAAATCAAAACGTTTTTCTACAAAGAAACAAACCGTTTTCTCCCTCTCAAAACAAAAATCACTGCAGCCGATAAGTCTCTGCTTTTATGGGTGTGCCGACTAACGATTGAGGCGGAGGCTATTCTTTAGCTGCCCGCAAGCGGCGGCAATATCTTCGCCTCGCGAACGTCGCACTGTCGCTATAATACCTCGATGCGACAAATATCGGGCAAACTCCTCGATACGCTCCTCCGACGGACTAGCAAAGTCGCTACCCTCTACTCGGTGAAATCGTATGAGATTCACTCGGCAAGGCAGCCCTCGCAGCAGTTGCACGATACCTGCGGCATGCCGAGGCGTGTCGTTCAGTCCGTCGAAAAGGATATATTCAAACGATAGTCGCCGCTGGTGTGCGAAGTCGTATCGTCGGAGGAGAGCCACGAGGTCGGCAATGGGGTTAGTATCTTCGACGGGCATTATCTTTCGGCGTTCGTCGTGGAAAGGGTTGTGGAGCGATATTGCAAGATGACACTGCGAAGAGTCGAGGAATCGGCGAGTACCATCGATTAACCCTGAGGTAGAGACTGTTATACGGCGAGGCGATAGAGCCAGCCCCCAATCGGAAGTAAGTATGTCGATAGCTCGCAATACTTCGCCTATATTGTCGAAAGGCTCACCCATACCCATAAAGACGATATTTGTAATGTGGTTTGCCTCATCGACTGAAAGTACTTGATTGATAATATCTCCGCAAGTAAGGTTACCGGCGAAACCGCATTTGCCGGTCATACAGAAAGCACAGCTCATCTTGCACCCCACTTGGCACGATACACACAGTGTAAGCCTATTGCTTTCGGGTATTGTCACAGTCTCGATATTGCCACCGCTTGCTGCGAAGAGATACTTTTTAGTACCGTCGGCCGAAAGTGTCGACAGCGTATAGGGATACCTCCCGAGATGGTAGTGCTCCTTTAGCAGTGATATGTTTTTCTTCGAAATATCGCTCATTTCATCGAACGAAACAGCGCCTTTGCCATAAACCCAACGCATCACCTGAGATGCACTATACGAGGGCATTCCCAGAGCTACGAGCGAGCTACGAAGGCTATCGGCAGTGTGGTCGATGATAGTTTTTTCATTCATTATATTAGTAAAATTGTTGTATTAAAACACGTAACAGATGAGAGTACAAAAGTACAAGATTTTTCTCCAACAGCCTCGTCTTCCAAAACACATGACAGCTACCTACCGAGCGAATAGCATTTTCATTACTCTTGGCATTTCGGCAATATTTCGTACCTTTGCAGCCTCAAAATAAAATCTATTCGACAATGAAAAATATATGTCTCATCTCGCTTCTACTATGCCTATGCCTCGAGGCTACGGAAGCGCAGATTATAGTAAAAGAACGACGTGCGGTACAGGTATTGCCGCCTCAGACATTTTACCTCAATAGCACTGCACGAGCCTCGTTTGGCGGCAAGTCGAAAATGGGAGTGAATTTCGTACTCCCTCCGGGCACTGTGGAGTGGTATTTCTCATTCACTACAGCACGCGGAGAGAAGCCACGTACTTCGGTAGAGCTTTTTTCGCAGCTCACTAAGCTCATAGACCCAACGGGAATGACGGCTATCGCCACGAATGCCATTTTTACTCTACCCGGAGCCGGTGCATGCGATATCCTTGTGATGGACAAAGCAAACGCAGAGATTTTCCTCGATAAAAACACTTCGTCGTACGGCTCATTCGACTACGATTTGGCAAGTGCTCGAGAAAACTTCCAAAACGGCACTGTAAAACTCGACAACATCACAAAAGGAGAGTGGACTATCGGTATCAGAAACAGAAACACGACCGAAGGAGTAACCATATCTATCGAGGTTGTAGCTATCGTCGAAGAGATGAAGGTAGTGCAGAAATCTTTTGCTACCACCAAAGCCGAAATATTCGCCTCACTCGCCCGTAAAGCTTATATTAAAGAAGATTACGACGAGTCGTTGCAACTCTATCGCCGCGCTCTAAGCTACGACCCCAATATGGTGAGTGCCAATACCAATATCGGACTCATTTATCTCATTTACGGCGACTATGAGGCAGCAATAGAGTCTTATTCTACTGCCATCGCTCTGGGTGCAAAAGAGAAGTCGAACCTCTGGCTCAACGAAGCTATCGACGACCTCAAAGCTCTAATCGAAAAGCAAAGCGACCTCCACGGAGCAGCCGAGATACTCGAACTATTCCTCGGAGAGCAGGGTAAAACTCGCACCGAAGCCGAATAAAGTCTTAGCCCTCTGCTATCGGAGGTAGGGCGTAGGCGAGCAAAAAAGATAAGTTTTGTTTTTAACTGTGCCGGTAGGTTGCCACTCTCTTGTAGAGTCGGTAGCCTACTTTTTTGTGTCTATACGCAGATATAGATAGGTTCTGTTTTTCGACGATGTAAGACATTTATTTCCAAACCCCAAAACAGCGCTACTCTATCGAGCATAATAACATTAGCTGTTATAATACACATACAAACAGAAGAGTACAAAAAGAAGGCTGTACGAGTCTTCCTCACGTACAGCCCGATATTTAAAAATCTCAATCTATTAATTAAAAAACACCTATTATGGCTCTCTACATTGCCTTGACGAACTCTACCGATTTGGCGATAAGCGGGTACATTATCTCGTCGTTTTCCACAAACGGCACGGTACGACGGTAGTCGGCGTAGAGTTTCTCAAGCGTTGCCGACGATTTCAGAGGTCGGCGAAACTCGAGTGCCTGAGCCGCATTGAATAGCTCGATACCGAGCACACGGAAGGTATTTTCCACCACGCGGTAGAGTTTGGTAGCAGCGTTTGCACCCATCGATACGTGGTCTTCTTGTCCCTGCGAGCTCTCGATAGAGTCCACACTTGCGGGTGTACAGAGTTGTTTGCTCTGGCTTACGATAGAGGCAGCAGTATATTGCGGTATCATAAAACCCGAATTGAGTCCGGGGTTAGCCACAAGGAACGGAGGTAAATTCCTTTTGCCGCTGATGAGCTGATATGTACGTTGTCCGGAGATAGAGCCGAGTTCTGCTACGGCTATTGCCAAAAAGTCCATTACAAGCGCCAAGGGCTGTCCGTGGAAGTTGCCGGCGGATACTATCAGGTCTTTTTCGGGGATAACGTTGGGGTTGTCGGTAGCCGAGTTTATCTCCGTCGTAACGACGCTTTTCACATAAGCGATAGTGTCTTTCGACGCACCGTGCACCTGCGGCATACAACGGAACGAGTATGGGTCTTGTACGTGTGTTTTCTTCTGTCCGATTATTTGGCTGCCTTTCAGTAGTTCGCCAATTCGTGCGGCAGTCTGCAACTGTCCGTTGTGAGGGCGGATAAGGTGCACCGCTTCGTTGAACGGCTCTACTCTACCGTCGAACCCTTCGAGCGACAGTGCCCCGATAGTATCGGCAGCAGCCGATATCTGTTCGGCACCAATCATACACCAGACTGCATATCCGCTCATAAACTGAGTACCGTTGAGCAGAGCCAACCCCTCTTTAGATTTGAGGACTATGGGCTGCAGTCCTCTCTGAGCCATTACCTCACTTGCTGCACGCACCTCGCCGTCGACATATACTTCGCCGAGATTGAGCAGAGGCAGGCTCAGGTGTGCCAACGGAGCCAAGTCGCCCGAGGCACCGAGCGAACCCTGCTGATAGACCACAGGCAGTATATCTTCGTTGAACATATAGACGAGCTTCTCTACCGTCTCCAGCTGCACGCCCGAATATCCGTACGAGAGCGACTGTATCTTGAGCAGCAAGATTATCTTCACTATCTCTTTCGGTACTCGTTCGCCCGTGCCGCAAGCGTGCGACATAACGAGGTTCTTCTGAAGCTGCGAGAGTTCCTCTTTGCCTACCGAGATATTACACAGCGAGCCGAACCCGGTAGTAACGCCGTAGATGGGTTCTTTCTGGGTCTCCATCTTGCGGTCGAGATAGTCGCGACAGTCTTGTATGCGTTTACGTGCTTCGGGGCTGAGGGCGATTTTGTAGTCTTCACTTACAATACGTTTTACATCGTCTATCGACAGATGTTTGGTTGAAATCTGATGTACTTTCATTCTATGTCTATTTTTTTTTTTTTCTATCGGTTAAATTTCAGCGATTACTTTCTGATAAGGATGGCAATCGGGGTGCAAATTTACAAAAAAAACGCCATTCCATATACTCCGTTCATATATGATGAGAAACGCTACTTTGAAAGTTCAACTTATAAAGTTATAATATTATGGGAAAAAGTTACTCCCGCCGTACGGCGGGAGTAACCGAAAAAAATGCGACATTTGCGTTCTCACAAAAAAAACTAACACACAAATGCAACATTTAAATGAGTCGCAAAGATACACAATTTATCGTATGAGAAAGGACAAAAAAACACAATCCGAGATAGCTCGTTACATCGGGGTATCGCAAGCTACTGTCAGCAAGGAGCTTAACAGAAATGCCGATACGAGGGGACGATATTCGCCGAAAATGGCGCAAATGTTCGCCGATATGATGAAAGAGCGAAGCCGTCGTCCATATAAATTCAACGATAAGATGAAGTCCTTAATATCGGATAAACTTGAAAAGTACCAATGGTCTCCCGAGCAGATAAAGGGCTATTGCCAAGCCAACGCCATCGAGATGGTCTCCGTAGAGTGGATATACAGGTTCATACGAGAAGACAAACGCAACGGAGGTTCTCTATACAAGCACTGCCGTCATCGGTTAAAACATCGGAAACGACCTATCGGTGCAGGGGTCAGGAACATTCCCGACAGAGTCTCTATAAGGGAAAGACCGCCGGAGGTAGAGAAAAGAGAAGAGTTCGGACACTTCGAGA
>CAJPNS010000067.1 GCA_905372135.1 Porphyromonadaceae bacterium
TTGCGGATAGAATAAATATGTGTCGTAAGCCGACAGTCGGCAGCCACACGTTTTATCACCGACAGTATGCCGTCCCCGAACCTCTGACGAAATATTCATACAGTATTAATTGTTTGTATATAAAACCAATAAAATAAACAACACAATGGGTAATAAAGAAATTTATATCGTTAAACGCGACGGCAAATCGGTGCCTTTTTCTCTGGACAAAATAAAATCGGCTATTGCCAAGGCATTCCTTTCGGTCGATACCTTCGCTACCGAAGATGATTTTGTGGCAATCTTATCACGTATACACGTTGCCAATGGTATGAGTGTGGAAGAGATTCAGAACCAAGTAGAAACAGCTCTTATGGCAGAGAAATATTTTGCTGTGGCAAAATCGTATATGCTTTACCGTCAGAAGCATACCGAGACTCGCGAGACCCGCGACAAACTCAACTTTCTCATCAGCTACTGCGATGCCTCGAATGCCGCCACAGGCAGCAAATTCGACGCCAACGCCAACGTGGAGAAGAAAAACATTGCCACGCTGATAGGCGAGCTTCCCAAGAAAAACTTCATCAACCTGAACCGTAAGATGATAACCGACCGAATGAAAGAACTTTACGGTAAAGAGACTGCCGACAAATATATAGGTATGCTCAACGAGCATTTTATATACAAAAACGACGAGACAAGCCTTGCCAACTATTGTGCAAGCATCACGATGTATCCGTGGTTGCTACACGGCACCACCACAATCGGCGGCAACTCGACGCCTCCTACCAATCTGAAATCGTTTGCAGGCGGCTTTGTCAATATGGTATTCATCGTATCGAGTATGCTTAGCGGAGCGTGTGCCACTCCCGAATTTTTGATGTATATGGACTACTTCATACGTATGGAGTACGGCGATGATTATTACAGAGATATAGACAGAGTCGTCGACTTGTCAAAACGTCAGCGGACGCTCGATAAGGTTATATGCGACTTTTTCGAACAGGTGGTTTACTCCATCAATCAACCGACGGGAGCCAGAAACTTCCAGGCAGTGTTCTGGAACATAGCTTATTACGACCGTCCCTATTTCGAAAACCTTTTCGGCGAGTTTGTGTTCCCCGACGGCACTCGTCCTATCTGGGAATCGCTTAGCTGGCTGCAAAAACGTTTTATGAAGTGGTTCAATAAAGAACGCACCAAGACCGTACTCACATTCCCTGTAGAGACGATGGCTCTACTGTCGGCAGACGGCGACGTTATCGACAAGGAATATGCCGACTTCACAGCCGAGATGTATGCCGAAGGACACTCGTTTTTCACCTATATGAGCGACAATGCCGATTCGCTGTCGAGTTGCTGCCGACTTCGCAACGAGATAACCGACAACGGATTCAGCTATACGCTTGGTGCGGGCGGAGTATCGACCGGCTCCAAGAGTGTGCTGACAATCAATATTAACCGCTGTGTGCAGTATGCCGTCCGCAACGGCAGGTCGCATACCGACTTCCTCGAAGAGGTCATCGACCTCGTACATAAGGCTCAGACCGCATACAACGAGAATCTGAAAATATTGCAGGCAAAGGGTATGTTGCCGCTTTTCGATGCAGGCTACATAGATATTAAGCGTCAATACCTTACCGTCGGGGTTAATGGTCTGGTAGAGGCGGCAGAGTTTATGGGCATATCTATCGACGACAATCCTCAGTATGCGGCTTTCGTACAGGAGATACTGGGACTTGTAGAGAAATACAACAAAAAATATCGCTCCAAAGAGCTGATGTTCAATTGCGAGATGATACCTGCCGAGAACGTCGGCGTAAAACACGCCAAATGGGACAAAGAAGACGGTTATACCGTCAGACGCGACTGCTACAACAGCTACTTCTATATAGTAGAAGACGATACGCTCAATGTAATAGACAAGTTCAAGCTGCACGGCGAAAAATACATACGTAACCTTACGGGCGGCTCTGCTCTGCACGCCAACCTGGCAGAACATCTGTCGCAGGCACAGTATCGCCACCTGCTGCGTGTAGCTGCACGCGAGGGCTGCAACTATTTTACGTTCAATATCCCCAATACCGTTTGCAACGACTGTGGCACAATCGATAAGCGATATCTGAAGAAATGCCCTAAGTGCAAGTCCGAAAATGTCGATTATCTGACACGAATCATCGGTTATATGAAGCGGGTGAGCAACTTCTCGGCACCGCGTCAGGTGGAGGCAGGCATACGATATTACTACGCCGAAAAATGATAATCCTTTTTGAGTAAGGCAATTAATCGCCGTATTGGGAAAAATGCTGAAATTCACTGACTACGATATAGTCTTCCGCGAGATACCCGACGAGGTAACACTTGCCATCAATCTATCGAACTGCCCGTACCGTTGCCCCGGCTGCCACAGCAGGCAGTTGCAGCAAGATATTGGTGCGGAGCTCAGCTGCGATGTGTTGCTGTCGCTGATAAATCGCTACAAAGACGATATAACCTGTGTCTGTTTTATGGGCGGCGACGCGTCTCCCGACGACGTTTGCCGCCTGGCAGCTGTGGTCAAACGCGATTGTGGGCTCAAAACCGGTTGGTATTCGGGCAATAGCCATCTGTACGACGATAAATGCAAAGCCGTCTTCGACTTCATAAAACTCGGCGACTATCGGCAAGCCCTCGGAGGACTCGATAAGCCGACTACCAATCAGCGACTCTATCGTATCGAAGCGGATACCTTGCACGATATTACTTATAAGTTTTTGAAAAAGTGATGATGAAATAATTCATAATTCATTTTTCACTCTTACTTTTTCATTTTTTTGCTATGCAAAAAATTTGTGCTACCTTTGTGCCCGTAGTATAAACACATAAATTTATATTCTCACTATGGCGAAAAGTAATAATAATGTAATCACTCACGGTTTGAGTGGAAAGGTTGGCGATATAATTGTGTTCAGCCAACGAGGAGGTAAAACTATTATTTCCAAAGCTCCCAAAAAACGCACGGGAGAGCCCTCTCCAAAAGCTAAGGCTCAGCAAGAAAAGTTTCAACAGGCTGTTATTTACGGTAAATCTATCATTAACGATCCTACTAAGAAAGAACAGTATAGTGTAGAAGGTAAGTCGGCTTTCAATGTTGCAGTTGCAGACTTACTCAATGCTCCTAAGATACAGGAGATAAACTTATCTGCTTATCACGGGAATATTGGAGATATTATTGTTATCCGTGCTTACGACGACTTTAAGATTATTTCTTTGGTAGTATCTATTCTCAACGACGACGGTTCGCTTGTAGAGCAGGGTAATGCTCTCAACAATAACGGACCGATTTGGGTATATACTGCTACTGCAAAAAACGATAATCTTTTGGGTGATAAAATTATCGTTAGAGCTACCGATATTCCTGACAATGTGTCAGAACTCTCTAAAGACCTCTAATATTTCCTCAACGTATCTTGAGCGAATACGGAGCGAATACATAGCGTATCCGTAATGCTAAGAATTATGCCTACAAAACGGCAGATTTTGTTTTTTGTGTGTAAACTGCCGATATTGTCTGTAAAAAATGCAGGCATATAATCGACCGAAATAACTAATTGTAAATAATTATATCATATGAAAAGAACAACTAATTTACTATTTGCCATATTGTTGTGGCTTGTTTCAAGTACTCCCGTTATGACTCAGACGGTCAATACCAACCGTTTTATCTCTATTAACGTCGTTAACGGACAGCAGATAAAGCTCGATTTTGCTGCCGACCAAGTGGCTACTCCTGTCAAGATTGTCAGTGGTTCCGGCGAATACAACCTTACTGTCGGCACTTCTTGGGTCGGAACGCAAAAATATCTCGCAGACGATAGTGTTATGACCGTCTATGGTGATATTACTAAGTTTGATTGTAGTGGCAACTATAATAATGTCACCGGCATCGACTTATCTCATAACACTATTATTACATGGTTCAGTTGTGGAAAGAACTCTCTGCAAGACCTCATTGTGAGCAGCAATAAGGCTTTGAAGGAACTATATTGTTACAACAATTCCATTAAGACTCTCAATCTCGATAGTACTACTGAACTTACAAAACTCAGTTGTGCACGGAACTCTATTAGCTCACTCGATCTTAGCCATAATAAGAAGTTAAAATGGCTCAATTGTAGTGACAATCGTCTGACCGGACTCGACGTCTCTTCCAATATCCTACTGGAAAAGATCATCTGTCACAAAAACAATTCTCTATCTACTCAGGCTCTCGACCTACTATATTGTTCTTTACCCGATAGGACAGGTACATTCTCAGGATACATAGAGCCCATTTACGACGACTCCTCTCCTAATGATTCCGTTGTACTTGCTACCAATAGCCAAAATGCTCTTGGCAAAAATTGGAAGGTAAAGTATGCCTTCGATGACACCGATATTCCTGCTACTACAGGCAACTACGTCTGCAACAGTAATGTAAATATGAGCCGATATATCACCCTTACCGTTGCCCAAGATTCGGATATACGGTTAGACTTCAAGGCAGATGCCAATGGTACTCCCGTAAAAATAAAGAGCGACTCCACCGAGCGGAATATTACGGTCGGATTAGGTTGGTATGACGGTAATTACCTCTATAGCA
Organism: Porphyromonadaceae bacterium; assembly: GCA_905372135.1. Classification (GTDB taxonomy): domain Bacteria; phylum Bacteroidota; class Bacteroidia; order Bacteroidales; family Paludibacteraceae; genus F0058. Next base: position 4,601 of record CAJPNS010000067.1, read on the forward strand.
ATTTTTCCGTTACTGCTACAAGCCCTTCTATTACCATCTTTGGAGATATATCGGCATTACGTTGTGGCGAAAACGGAGCAAACCTTACTGCTATAGACTTGAGTAATAATACACAATTGACATATCTGGATTGTACAAATGATTCCATACATAACCTCGACATTAGCAATAATACGCAATTGACGGCGTTATACTGTTACAATAATAAACTAAGTAGCCTTGATGTAACTCATAATACACAGTTGATAGAATTAGGTTGTGATAAAAATTTCCTTACAACTCTTGACGTAACCCGTAATACGCAGTTAATGTATTTATATTGCGATAAAAATTTCCTTACAACTCTCGACGTAACCCATAATACGCAGTTAATAGATTTAAGTTGTTCAAGAAATTCCCTTACAACGCTTGATGTTAGCCGTAATATACAGTTGACATACTTAAATTGTGGTAGTAATTCCCTCACTTCCCTCGATATAAGAGCTAATACTCTGTTGGATAGGTTATATTGTTACAACAACTCCTTTACCTCTCAAATCCTTGACAATATCTACTGTCAGCTACCCGATAGGACAGGGAAAGAGAAGGGGAAGATAGCTCCTATATATAAACCTTCGTCGCCTGACAGTACTATTGTCCTTGCTACCAATAAAAACATTGCTATCAATAAAAACTGGAGAGTACAATATTTATTCCCCTCAGGTAAAGATATTCCTGCTACTACAGGCAGCTATGCCTGCACTACTCTTCACGATAGTGTAAATATGGATAGCTATATAACCCTTACCGTAGCCGATGGAGCATACATATACCTCGATTTCAAGGCTGCCACAGATAACACACACATAAGAATAGTGAGCGGCAGCAATATACAGAATATCACTATCGGTACCGATTGGTTAAGTCTTGCCTCATATATTGCCGACGGCACCGAGATGAAAATCTACGGTGATGTAACGGTGTTAGATTGTAGAAACAACGGAGCAAACATTCAAGCCCTCGACGTAACTAAGAATACAGCACTGACTGAATTATATTGCCATAGAAATCAGCTCACTGCTCTCGATGTATCGAAGAATACGGCTTTGACTGTGTTATATTGTCATAGAAACCAACTCACTGCTCTCGATGTAACGAAAAATACTGCCCTGACTACGTTATATTGTTACGAAAATCAACTTACTGCACTTGATATAACTAAAAATACTGCGTTGATCACGTTATATTGCAACGGAAATCAGCTCACCGCCCTTGATGTAACGAAGAATACGGCTTTGACAACATTAAGTTGTTACAACAACCAAATCACCGCCCTTGATATAACTAAGGATACTGTCCTGAAAATGTTATATTGCAACGAAAATCGGATTACAACTCTCGACGTAACTAAGAATACGGCACTGACTGAATTATATTGCCATAAAAATCAACTTACTGCCCTCGATGTAACGAAAAATACAGACTTGGTTATGTTATATTGCAATGAAAATCGGCTCACCGCCCTTGATGTATCGAAGAATACGGCTTTGACGATATTAGGTTGTTACAACAACCAAATCACTGCCCTTGATATAACTAAGGATACTGTCTTGACCACGTTATATTGCAACGAAAATCAGCTTACAACTCTTGATGTAACGAAGAATATCGCACTGACGAAATTATATTGTTATAAGAATCAGCTTACCGCACTCGACGTAACGAAGAATATTGCATTGACTGAGTTATATTGTTACGAAAATCGGTTCACTACCCTCGATGTAACGAAGAATACAGCATTGGAGGTATTAGGTTGTTACAACAATCAAATCAAAGCCCTTGACGTAACGAAGAATACCGTATTGACTAAATTATATTGTTACAACAATCCGCAACTCAATAGTTTAAATATCGTAGGGAATAATGCTATAAAAAATATTTATATATATGGCTGCAACTTCTCGGCATGCGGACTCGACTCTATATTCCGAGATTTGCCTCAGTGCTTGCCTACGGATAGTGCTAAGATTCTTATTAAATCGAATGCTTCTACTAATCCCGGTACCGATGGATGCCGTGATACTATCGCTTCTCATCGAAATTGGGCGGTGCTCAACTTTAAGGGCAACAACTCTATGGATACCATCAAGAACTCTTTCTATACCTGTGTTCCAAATATGAACCTCAATCGAGCTATCAGGCTCGGTGTCGTATCGGGTCAGACCATATCCGTCGCTATTAAAGCAGCAGCCAACAACACTCATATACGGTTTACTTGCGGCTCTACCGATACCATACTTACTGTTGATACTTCTTGGTCTTATTGGCAACTGCCCGCAAAAGCCGATAGTATGGTATTCTTCGGAGATATTACGAGGTTCAATTGCAATACGAACGGTAATAATATAACAGCTATTTCTACGAAAACAAATCCCATATTGGAAGAGTTGCAATGTATTGGCAATGCTATTTCTACTCTCGACTTGTCTCATAACGTTGAACTCTCAGAGCTATATTGTTTGGGTAACCGACTTACAAGTCTCGACCTCTCGCACAACCACAAACTCACAAAGTTGGCTTGCTACGACAATCCGCAGTTACAACACATCGATGTCAACGGCTGTTATCCGCTCAGTAGGGTGGTTGTATATGGCTGCAACTTATCAGACTGTGGACTCGACTCTTTACTACGTGCATTGCCACGACGTTCTTCAGACAATAAGGGAAAAATCTTTATTAAAGACGGCACTTCTACCAATCCCGGTAGCAGCGGCTGCCAAGATACTATTGCTTCCCACAAAAATTGGGTAGTCTTAGACTACAACGGTGGCTCACCCGATACTATTGCCAATACGCACTATACTTGTGCCGATACGCCGACGGATAACGACAGACATCCTACCAACGAAACGGATATCAAAATATACCCGAACCCTGTGGCAGACGTGCTCTACCTCTCGGCTACCGCTCGCACCATACGTGTGTACAATATCTACGGTATCGAAGTAGCCCACGCCACCGATACCGACAAGGTTGGAGTCTCGCATCTCCCGGATGGTGTATACATCGTCAGAGCCGATGGTGCTGTAGCTAAGATGGTAAAGCAATAATCAATTATGAATTAGTTTAAAAGTTATATAGTAAAATGTGGGGGCGGACAAACTGTTCGTCCCTTTTATTGTGCCTTGCAATACTTGCCGCAATTCATAATTGAATATAAAGTCTACTGACAAAATGACTATATGCTTCATCCTTCAGCTACATGTTCTGAGCGAATATGGAGCGAATACGGAGCGAATACGGAGTGGACACATAACACAAAAATATAGACTGTCAAAAAGTCTTATTTCTGATATAAAAAAACATCTGTATACATTCCGATTTATACTAAACGGTTGTTTATTTGTTTTAGTCCCGAAAAAATGATGTACATTTGCATCTTCAGACAAAAAGAGATCAAACAATGAGCAATATAGTAGCAATAGTAGGACGTCCTAATGTGGGCAAATCCACTCTGTTCAACAGACTGACGAAGAGCCGCAGGGCAATAGTAAACGACGAGGCAGGCACTACCCGCGACCGTCATTACGGTAAGGTCGAATGGAACGGCAAAGAGTTTTCGGTGATAGATACTGGAGGCTGGGTCGTGGGGTCGGAAGACGTCTTCGAAGAGGAGATAAACCGACAGGTGAGTATAGCCATCGAAGAGGCAGACGTCATACTGTTTGTAGTCGATGTACTCAGCGGAGTGACAGACCTCGATATGTTTGTGGCTCAGGTATTGAGGAAAAGTGGTAAAAACGTGATAGTCGTGGCAAACAAAGTGGATACGTTCGACCTCCAATATCAGGCTGCGGAGTTCTATTCGCTCGGGTTGGGCGACCCGTTTATACTGTCGTCTGTCAATGGGTTGGGGAGCGGCGACCTGCTCGACGAGGTGCTCAACAGATTCCCCAAAAACGAAAAAGAGGCAGAGAACCTCGACGACCTGCCGAAGCTCGCCGTCGTCGGACGACCCAATGCGGGCAAATCGTCGCTGGTAAATGCTTTCCTCGACGACAACCGCAATATCGTCACCGAAATAGCAGGCACTACACGAGACTCGATATATACTCGCTACAATAAGTTCGGGTACGACTTCTATCTGGTAGATACGGCAGGCATACGCAAAAAAGCCAAAGTGAACGAAGATGTGGAGTATTATTCTGTCATAAGGGCAATACGAGCTATCGAAAACAGCGACGTGTGCGTCCTGATGATAGATGCCGAACGCGGCATAGAGAGCCAAGACCTGAATATATTTTCGCTTATACAGAAAAACAAAAAAGGGCTCGTGGTATGCGTCAATAAATGGGACTTGATAGAGAACAAGAGCAACAAAGACGTAAAAACATTCGAGAATGCCATCCGAGAACGGTTTGCTCCGTTCACGGATTTCCCCATAGTCTTTACTTCGGTCATCAACAAGCAACGGATATTCAAAGTGATAGAGACGGCTATGCAGGTATACGAAAACAAGACACGCAAAATATCGACCAATAAACTAAACGAATTTTTCCTGCCGCTGATAGAAAACTACCCGCCACCTGCCATCAAAGGAAAGTACGTAAAAATAAAATATATTACGCAGCTACCCGATACTCAGGTGCCTACGTTTATCTTCTTTACTAACCTGCCGCAGTATATCAGAGAGCCGTATTTCAGATTTCTCGAAAACAAACTCCGAAGCCAGTGGCAGTTTACAGGTACCCCGACACTGCTGTTTGCCAGACAGAAGTAAGGTAGCGGCGATATAATAGAGTAATATTATAGGATATTCGATACCGTAGGGAAAAAAATATATCGACCCAATAGCGTGTATATCATAGTGTTGGTTGTGGTTGGTGTATTTTTTCTATAAAAAAGTTTGTAAAAAGTTTGGTGGTGTAGTAAAAAGGTATTACTTTTGCAGTCCGATTTCGAGGGAGCGCGTTTGAGGCGTTTGTTTCTTGAGAGATTTGGTTAAAATTTTTGCGAGGGGATGCTCTCGTAGGGGTACAAAGGAGTCAATCCGGAGGTATTCGGAGCGACGACAAAGGTCATTGACATATTGCAACAAGAGAAAAGTACAATGTGAGGTATATATTAGTTATCTGAGAAGATAAAATAATACCTTGTAGTAAACAACAGAAAAACTTTTTCAGACGAGAATTTACGACATAAAGTAAAAACAATTTTCGATCACAATGATAAGAGTCTTTTCGTTTCGGCGTGTATTTTATATATATGTCGAATTAGAAAAAAGTTGTACAAGAGTAACAAAGAGCTAGAAAAAAAAATAATAAGAACATTCTCTGCGAGAATGTTAATTATATCGAGAAAAAAGAAGTAAGCAAGGGCAAACGGAGGATGCCTTGGCTCTCGGAGGCGAAGAAGGACGTGATAAGCTGCGAAAAGCTGCGGGGAGGTGCAAATAACCTTTGATCCGTGGATATCCGAATGGGGCAACCCGTTGAGTTGAAGACTCAACATTCTTTTAAAAAGAAGGCGAACGTGGGGAACTGAAACATCTCATTACCCATAGGAGGAGAAAATAACAATGATTTCGCAAGTAGTGGCGAGCGAACGCGAAAGAGCCCAAACCTATGTTGTTTAGGCGATATAGGGGTTGTAGGACTGCGATATAAGATGATGAATTGAATCAGAATCGTAATGGAAAATTGAGCGAGACAAGGTGAAAGCCCTGTATGAGTAAGATTCATTATTTTTAGCGGTATCCTGAGTAGCGCGGGACACGAGAAATCCTGTGTGAATCAGCGGGGACCATCCCGTAAGGCTAAATACTCCCGAGAGACCGATAGTGGACAAGTACCGTGAGGGAAAGGTGAAAAGAACCTCGAACAGAGGAGTGAAATAGAACCTGAAACCGTTTGCTTACAAGCGGTCGGAGCACTTTTAGGTGTGACGGCGTGCCTTTTGCATAATGAACCTACGAGTTACTGTCACCAGCGAGATTAAGTGTTTTAGGCACGCAGTCGAAGGGAAACCGAGTCTTAACAGGGCGCATAGTTGGTGGTAGTAGACGCGAAACCAAGTGATCTACCCTTGAGCAGGTTGAAGTTGCCGTAACAGGTAATGGAGGACCGAACCAGTTGACGTTGAAAAGTCTTTGGATGACTTGAGGGTAGGGGTGAAAGGCTAATCAAACTTGGAGATAGCTCGTACTCCCCGAA
>CAJPNS010000068.1 GCA_905372135.1 Porphyromonadaceae bacterium
CAAAAGTACGATATTTTCTCGAGAAACTAAATCGTCGCGCCGAATAGCAAGGTTAAATTATCTTAATCAAAAATTATGTTATTGATTATATGTGTTGTATGTTTGAGTTTGGTCGATGAAGTTTTCAAAAATGTTTCATCGGGTGTATTAGTGCGGTTTATCGAAGCCTACAATGTAGGCGTGGGTTGAGTCGTATTTGCCGTGAGACTTTCGGTTTTGTTTTCGGGCAATATTATAATCCTGTCGAAGATAGGAAGCAATACAAAAAGGCTCGAGATTGTCAGAAAAAAGACATTGTCTCGAACCCTTTTTTTATTTAAGCTATGTTTCTATGATGATCAATAGAGAGGTACGTTATCGAGCTGTTTGCCGTTGCTGTCGACGTACACGGTTATTTCGTGTTCGCCATACTCGAGGTCTATCTTGTAGTAAGTCTGATTGGCGCTTACGATTTTGTCGACATCGTCGAATCGGTACTTAGGATACAGAGCCTTTGCGGCTTTCTTCACATTAGCAGGCAGTTCTGCAAGGGTAATATCTTGCTTGTAGATCAGCAGATTTCCCTCTTTGTCGTAATATGCCTTGAAGTCTCTATTGCGAATCTCGAATTCAACTTCATATATCTCATCGTTTGTTTCCCATTCGATGTCGTAGGCATTTGGGAAGTCTCTGCTGAATGCTTTCGATACCGCGGCATTGGCGCCATTGTATTTGTTCGATGTGTTGTAGCGCATGATAAGGTCGTATACCTTCTGCTCGGAATATTTCTTCGAAATAGCCGGAGCCTGTGCGTTGATCTGTGAACTACATAGCGTTAGGGTAAGTATTACCGCCAAACAAGATACACTCAAAAAGATTTTTCTCATAAGAATTTATGGTTTTAATTATTAATACGACGATATAGACTCAGTCAATATAATAAGGTTTAATGTGAGTCGATAATATAATCGCAGACATCCGTTGTAATAATCGAAATTTATACCTAACTTTGCCTCCCGAAATCGAAAAAAGGCGATAATATTTGAATCCAAATAATAAAACGAATAAAATGCAGATAGAGTTTTTAGGAGCTACACGTGAGGTTACAGGTAGCAAGTTTTTAATAACAACCAAGGGCGGACGACGTATATTGCTCGATTGTGGAATGTTTCAAGGGAAAGGTCTCGATACCTACAATCTCAACCGCGATATACGTTTCGAACCGAGCAGTATCGACTATCTGATACTTTCACATGCACATATAGATCATTCGGGGCTAATACCTTACATATATCACCTTGGATTTAGAGGCAAAATCATTACCACGGCTGCTACCCGTAGCTTGTGTGCCTATATGCTTGCCGATAGTGCTTTCATACAGGAGTCGGATACAAATAAATATAACCGCAAAGCTCAACGCAACAATCTACACACTGCCTCGCCACTATATACACAGCAGGAGGCTCATCGATGTATGGAGCTATTTGTTACTACTGAGTTTAGGCGGAGGTTGCAGATCGACGAAAATATAGCAGTTACGTTCTATACGACAGGGCATTTGCTCGGAGCAGCTTGTTCGGTGATAGAGATAAAAGAAAACGGCAAACTCTACAAGATAGGCTATACGGGCGATATAGGACGCCAGAAGAGCTATATACTTCGTACTCCTGAGCCTTTTGCTCAGTGCGATTATATTATTACCGAGTCTACTTACGGCAATCGTTTGCACGAGTCGCAAGAGGATGTAAAGAAAGCTCTGCTCGATGTGGTGTACAATACTTGTGTAGAGAAGAGAGGCAAGCTCATAATTCCCTCTTTTGCTGTGGGACGTACGCAAGATATTTTGTATGTGCTCAATGAGTTGTACAACGAAGGTCTTTTGCCTCACATCAAGGTATTCGTCGATAGTCCATTGGCAATAAATACCACCGGAGTATTCTTGGAAAATACAGAGTATCTCAACGACAATATAAAGCGGACGATGCTATATGACGACGATCCGTTCAGTTTCAATCAAGTAGACTATGTCCGCGACGTAAACAAGAGTAAAGCCATCAACAAGTACCGAAAGCCTTGTATCATCATCTCGGCATCGGGTATGTTGGAGGCAGGGCGAGTAAAACACCACGTGGCAAACAACATAATGAAGCCCAAGAATACGATACTTATAGTCGGATATTGTGCGCCTACTACTCTGGGAGCAAGGATACAGCAGAAGGGTTTGAAGCAGATTTCCATTTTCGGTAGTATGATACCTGTTCGCGCTGATATTCGTAGCCTCGAAGCTTTCTCGGGACACGGCGACTATCGGGAGATGATAAAATATCTCCGTTGCCAAGACCCCGACAAGATAAAGAACATATTCCTCGTACACGGCGAGTATTCTACTCAGGAGGAGTACAAACAACACCTCCAAGAGAGCGGTTTCAGGAATATAATCATCCCCGAAAAAGATAGTCGGTACGTATTGCAAGCCGATGGAGCGGTGAAGATTTGAGGCGGGTACAAGATGCCGCGCTGTCTGCGGTCGAAGACCGTATCACTGCAGTGACGAAAAAAATGTTGCGATGTTACCCGAAAGGTGTGTAACGCCGCAACATTTTATTTTGCCTGCTGTGCTAATCGATTTTACTTCGTAGGAGAAGCGAAAATACTACGCACCGATAGACTGAAGTTTGTCTACCGAATTTTGAACATATATATCGCAGAGAGTCTTACGACGTGATTGAACAGATACTTCGTTTGTGCCGAAGGTAAGGTATATGTCCAGCCGAAATTCTGCCGAGTGATATTGTTGATGCTTACCGAGTATAGTGGTCGTACTGCCCAGTCTTTGTATCTGATATCGACACCGATTTCGGGCGACAGACCGAAGCGGTACATCCTGCCGTTTTTGTCGAATAGGTTTTTGTTTTCGGTCTCAAGAGTCATCGGCTTTTGGAGGTCGGTAGCTTCGTAGGCGATGTCTTTGCCGTGTAGAGCAGCCGAGAACGATGCTCCGACGAGCGGTAGTATCGATATATTATCGTCTATGCGGAAACTATAACCTAAGTGCAAGGGCAGCTCGGCGTAGAATACTTGGCGTTTGAAAATGGTGGTTGCTGTTCGTTTTGGGTCGTTGTTGAACTGCATATCGAATCGATACGAACGCATCGAGTAGAGTAGTTGTACGTCGAGCCAGAGACGGCTTCGGAAGTTCCAGCCTAAGTAGCCGCCGACGTGGAAACCCATACCCGAACGTGGGTTGAAGGTGATTTTATTGACGTCGCCGCTTACCAAAGCGTAAGGAAACGTATGTTGATAGCCGCCGATGAAGCCTGCTCTGAGTTTTTGTGCCGATACTGCCAAGGGGGCAGATATCAAGAGTATTGCCAATATTATTTTTTTCATATAACAGATTGTCTCGATGTAGTCGGTTAATATTTTACGTGTATACTTATTTGGGTAGGGTGTTTACTATCTTTACTATTTCGATATGGCTGATAAAAGTAGAGTATGGCGGTACGAAGAATCTGGCTGCTGAGGCTACTTTATTGCCTGTTTTGCCGTAGGCGAGATTCCAAGGAATGTATATGGTGAAGTTTGCTCCTTGCCTTACGAGGCCTGAGCAGAGTATTTCTTGCCAACCTTCGACCATATCTTTCATCTGTACATCGTACTTTTCGGCATGCCCCACAGCTGTGCCGTCGATGAGAAAATTTTGGTAGGTAACATTTACTGCCGAGCTGCGTTTGGCTACAATGCCGTATCCGCTGTGCCTTATTACGTACTGTATACCCGAAGGCGTGATGCCTGCCGCTACATAATCGTTTTTTACTTCGGCTTTGCTGAGCGAATCGATAGTGGTTTTGTTTTTATTGAGCCAAGCCTCGTTGTGTGCCTTCCAGACGCTGAAGTCTTCGCGGCACGAAGAGAAGATAGCTGCCGAGGCGAGCAATATAGCAAAGAGGTATCTCTTTGTTGCCGTACGGTAGGTGTGTGTCATTGTTTTATCTGTGTATGTATTGCGGTTATTAATATTATGTTGCTGTAATATGCCATATCGATACTATCGGCAGTAGGTCGCAGGCATCTATATCGTCGTTTACAGAGTGCAAAGGTATGAAAATAATTTATAACTGCATCCAAAGAAGTACGGATGGTATGAGCGACAGTCCGAGTCCGAGGAAGAAACCTGCTACAGTCTGCCCCAGAGTGTGAGCTCCGAGTATACAACGCGAAGTCATTACGCTGCCGGCTATGAGGAGTGTTACCACCGACCAAAATACTATATTGATATGCAAAAACGACATCATTACCACGAAGCCGCAGAGGATACCCATTCCGCAACTATGAGCCGATATCTTCCATTTGGTATTTATAATAGTTACAGCGGCGAATGCAAAGAGGGCAAATGTAAAAAATGTTACATACAGATACATTCCGAGCAGCAGATATATCGAGTACAACCCTACGATAGCTGAGTTTAGCGATATGAGATATATGGGGTGTCGTTCGCGTCGGTCGGGTAGTGTGATGTCGGTGATTTTGCCTTTGCGGTAGCGGTACCATATCGATACTACAGGCACTACGACGGTAAAGAGTATCACGAGGGCAAAAAATGCCAAGTCGCCATAGATATTGTTTGAGTGTGGCAGTGCGGTAGCGACATACATGAGTATGGCGCAATAGAGTGGCACCGCTATGGGGTGGAATATGGCAGATAGTGTTTTGGCGATATTTGTCATGTTTTTAGCGTGTGGCTTTGTTTGTTGTTCTCAGATTAGAGTGCGGTATATGCATTTCGTCGCGGTATTTGGCTATTGTTCGTCGGGCTATGCGATAACCTTCGTCGTTGAGTTTTTGGGCTATTTGTGCGTCGGTAAGAGGAGAACTTTTATCTTCGGACTCGACGAGTTGTCGCATTATAGCCATTATTTTTTTATTCGAAACCTCGCCGCCTCGGTCGGTCTTGATAGCGTCGGAGAAGAAATACCGCAAGGGAAATATACCGTATGCGGTCTGTACGTATTTATTGTTTGTGGCTCGCGATACCGTCGAGAGGTCGAAGTGTACTATCTCGGCTATATCTTTGAGCTTCATAGGCACGAGGTCTGAGGGGTCGCCCGAGGTGAAAAACGCTTTCTGCGTATTGGCTATCGCTATCATAGTGCGGGTAAGGGTGCGGTTTCGTTGCTCGATAGCCTCGATGAAGGTGTCGGCATCGTCGATTTTTTTGCGTGCGAATGCGAGGGCTTGGCGTGTATCGTCGTTTTTCGAGGTGCGAGCAGAGAGTTGTTCGACCATATCGCGGTAAACTTTGCTCACAGAGAGCTTGGCGTAGTTGAATCCATTGAGCGAGACGTATAGGTTGCCGCCGTATTGCTCTACGGTGAAGTCGGGTATCACTTGCGAGGCGACTCTTTCGTGGCGGCTCGAGAGGGTATTGCCCGGCTTGGGGTCGAGATGCAATATCTCTTCGATAGCCTTGTCGAAATCTTTCTGTTCGAGGTCGAGACGGCTGCGGATGAAGCCATATTTTTTAGCAGTAAAGCTATCGAAATATTTCTCTACGATAATTCGTGCGTTGTCGACTGAGGGCGACGAATGTTGTCGGTGGAGTTGTAGCAGCAGACACTCGCGAAGGTCGCGGGCTCCGACTCCTGCCGGCTCGAGCTGCTGCACGAGCTTCAGAGCTGCCTCAAGCTGCTGTGTATCGACATCGATTGCCATCGAGAACGCCAAGTCGTCGGCGATATTGGAGAGGCTACGCGTAAGATAACCGTTGTCGTCGAGGCAAGCGACGAGATATTTGGCGAGCCTCAGAGTCTGCTCGTCGGCTTCGAGTTCGTCGAGCTGCGACGATAGATTCTCTTCGAACGACTCTTCGGAGGCGAATCCCTGCGACGGCTTCGTATCTGTGTCGGTATTGAAATTGTCTTTGATGGTGTATTGCGAAGTATCGGGGGCAAACGAATCTGCCTCCATAATATCGATATCGTCTTGTTCGGTTGGCAGCGAAGAGTCGGCATCGGTCGTCGCAGTGGGCGATATGTCGGCGTCGTCGTCGGAGGCGGTGTCTGTGGTCTCTTCGAGTGCAGGGTTAGCCTCGAGTTCTTTGTTGACGACCTCTTCCATTTCGGGTGTCGAGTAGCCAAGCATCCGTATTGCTTGGAACTGCACGGGCGACAAGCGTTGGCGTTGCGATATTTTCAGCTCTTGCTTCAACATTCGGTGAGTGTGTATTTATTTCGAATAATTGCTGTGCAAAGGTAATTGTTTTTTTGTTTAATCGTGTAAGCGTTGAAACGTTGAATTGTTTAAATGTGGCGATACAAAAAAGGGGGGCAAACACAAGGTGTAAGCCTGTGCAATAATATACGCGAGAGAGTGTGGTGTATGTCTGTAAATAATCGAAAGTGGAGATGCGAAAAAATAAAAAACTCCCTTCGGAGGATAAAACCGATACGGTAGGTAGAGAAATTACTCTTGGTCGAAACTCTCGCTCAAGATTTCACGTCGGCGATGGCGGGGTCTTTGGCGAAACGAGCTGCCACGAACGAACATACGGGTACTATCTTGATGCCTTCGCGGCGTGCGTACCCGACGGCTTCGGCAAGAAGCAATCCGCCGTAGCCTTTGCCACCAAATGCGGACTCCACTCCCGTGTGGTCGATGACGATATTGCCGTCGTTGCGGCGGGTATATGTCATTTCACCTGCAAAAACATTGTCGTCGTAGATAACGAACCGTCCGCTGCTGCCGCTGTCTTCGTGCGATAATCTTACCATATTCAGTTAATCGATTTGGTTGTACATTATAACTTTTGCGATGGCAAAGGTACGAATAATTCGTCAACATCTATCGAACGACAATCCCTGATTGTGTGCGTAGCTGTACAATAGGGTTTCTATGTATCAGTCGCCTGCGGACAATATGCTTTCGACTGGTCTTCTTTTGGAGTATGGGCGTCGGGCTCCGTAGCCTATCCGCAGCAGAATGGTGGGGTGTTCGCCGTTCAGCGAGAGACTTCGAGCCATCTCTTCGGCAAGGTCGGGTGTTTCGTTGGGTTGGTTCATATAGGCGTTTGCTATGCCCAAAGCCGTTGCCGTGAGCAGAAAACGCTCTAACGTACGTCCCAAGTTTATCCATTCTTCCATCGTGTTGTGGTGTGTGGCGAACAGTACAAGGTGCGACGAAGAGCCGATACTCGTTCTGTCGGTTTTGTTTTGTGTCTTGGCGTTGATGGCTGTCGATATAAAGGCTTTGGCTATAAACTTCGGCAGGTTGGGAGCTCCGAAGGTAGCGTAACTTAGACCGTCGAGATGTTGGTCTTGATGTCGCTTGTTGTATCTCATCCAACTTTTCAACTCGTCGACGAAGGCGGCGTTTCCCATCTGTACCTCGTTGCCACGATATATGTATTCGGATATATCGTCGAATGCCGAAGACCCCCGTTCGTAAAAATGAACGGACACCCCCGAATAACATAGAACAGCCTCTAACGTTCGCAACTTTTCGTCGTCGATACGTCTGCCGTCGTACGTCCTTTTGGTCGTCTGCCTGAGGTCTATTTGTTTGGCGAGGCTGTCGGGGGCGACATCTTTTTTCTTTTCTAAGGCGACGAATATTTTACCGTTCTCTGCAATATCTACTTTCGGTTCATATCCTTTTGTCGTTGCGGCGATGCAGAGATTTTCGACGGCACAGCCCAAGCTCACGAACAATTCTCTGTCGTGCGGGTCTACGACGGGTAGTCGGCGTGTGGTATCGGCATAAATCTCTATACCGTCCGTTTTTATTCTGAAGAGCCAAGGTTGAGCGTTGTGTCCCGACGGGGCTTTGGTGGCTTGCCGTATCAAATGAATGAAATCTGTGTTTTGTTGAGCGGTTAGTGTGTTTGTAAACATCATTGTCAGTAATATTAAAACGTTAATTTTTTTCATCTTTATTCTATTAAATGATGATGCAAAATTACGACAAGCGGTGCATACAAAACGTTGATTTAAGTTAAGAATTTGTTTTGGGAGTATATTCGTTTTTGCAGTCGGCTGAGACTCTCGGGACTAATCCCAAGTAGGTTGGCGATAAACTTTCGGGGCACTCTTTGGAAGAGTTCTGCCCGTGTCTGCATCAGGTGTTTGAAGCGTTCTTCGGGTTTTTGCGAAGCAAGCGATACCGATGTGTCTATGGATTGTTGCAGGATACGTTCGGTTATCAGTCTCCCGAAGGTCTCGTATCGGGCGAAAGCCTTGTACAGGGCATACAGATGAGCCTTGTCGATACAGTATACGGTGGTCTCTTCCAACGCCTGCAGCGACAGACGGGCAGGTGTCCCGCTCGTAAAACTGACGAATTCCGTAGCCCATTGGTTGTCCAAAGAGATGTCGCAGGTTGTCTCCGAGCCATCATCTTCTTTGATACGAAAATATCTGACACTCCCTTTGACTATAAAGAACAGATGACGACACGTGCGAGGGGCTTCGAGCAGCAGCTCGCGTCGCTTGAATGTCTTTTCGACGAAATGCTCATCGACAGCCCTTAACTCCTCGTCGGTAAAAGGGAGTATTCGCAGGCAGTAATCTTTGAGAGGTTCGAACATAACGGAGATATTTGCAACGATGTTACAAAGATACGAATAATTCGCCAATGGCTACTCGTATAAACTCTGCGTTCGATTAATAAAAGGCGGGAAACTATGTAAATCGCTCGTAATATTACAATATTTTGTCTCCTATCCGTCTGCCAATTCTTATATCTTCTTCGTCTTTCTTTTTTGAGATTATCTCGGTAGGGATTTTCTTTTCTTGGGTTTCGGGGCAGGTAACTCACTGCAAGTTGCCGCCACGAGCGAGGCAAGGTATTGGTGGTCGTCGACCTCGGCGATGTAGAAATAATCTTTCGCTCCGTCGTACGGCGGTCGCAAGTCCTCTCTGCGTAGCAGTCTGCGTCCCGCTTCCGTCGGCTTTATGTAGAGGCGGTCGTCGCAGATAAGTCCGAATATCTTGCCGTCGCAATAAATGCCGTAGTCGCCAAACATCTTCCTGGCGGATATCTCACCCGCATCGGCACATTGGTCTACGACGTATTGTACAAAATCGGTATTGCTTGCCATAATCGTTATATGTTTATTTAATGTTCTTTGTTTCCAATATTATTCTGCCTCCACTGTTCGTAGGATAGCTTGGTGAAGTGTTCCGTGCGGCAGTCGTCCATCAGCGGCACGGGCTTGTTATGCTCAGTGTGGTGATAGACGAATCCGCATTTCTCCTGTGCTCGCTTTGATTTCTCGTTGCCATCGTAGTACCCACACCAAACGGCAGTTTGCCGTAAGTCCTCAAAAGCATACCGAAGTAGTTCGTTTACGGCTTCCGGTATCAAACCTTGTCCCCAATAGGGTTCGCCAATCCAATAACCTATTTCGCACTCATTGTCTGCCATCTGTGCACTATGGATTTCGCTTTTTTCGGTCATTATTCCGACGCTGCCGACAGCCTCGCCCGTTTCTTTCAGTACAACTGCATAAGTTTCAGGGGCAGAAAGGACTGTCTTTATTATCTCACGACTGTCCTCAACGCTTGTGTGTGGTTGCCAGCCCGCAATAGGACCTATATTGGGATTCTGTGCATACTTGTATAGTGCTTCTGCGTCGCTTTCTTGCCATGCCCGCAGTATCAGGCGTTCGGTCTGTAATGTGGTGTTTTGTGTCATTTTTATTTCAATTGTTTAATTGATTATAGATAATAGTTTCAAGGCTTCGGTCGGTGAAGAGGAGAAGTTCACCGTCTTGCCTTTGTTGCTCTCGCAGATAAAGGCTTCGAGGCTACGGCTCGTATATTTCGACCAGTCACCGACAATGACAAGACGAATGCGATAGTTGGAGAACTTCTGAAGAATCTCGCCTGCAAGCTTAGTCTGCAAGTCGAAGAAATCGTGGGTTATGTTCCTCTCGTAGAGGATTATTCCGTCGTAATATTGCCCATATAGCTCTCCAAACAAGTCCAGAACGTCTTGTACATTGTTGATAAACTGCTCTTCCGAGCGGATTTCTAAAAATGTAAGTCCGTCGTTTTTATGCGATATGATTGTCTTTTCTTTCATATTACTTCAATAATTTATTCGCATATTTGTATGTAAACAATATCAGAGAGTGGGATGTTTTGTTTTGGATCATTTTTATTTCAATTGTTCCATTGTCTTTACCGATAGGAAAAAATAAAAGCGTCTTCTTTTAAAAAACGCTTTTATCGAAGAAATTTACATTTATTGTGCGCAGAATGAGACTCGAACTCACACGCCGTAACCGGCACTACCCCCTCAAAGTAGCGTGTATACCAATTTCACCACCTGCGCTTAACGGGACTATTTTTTGATTTTGTGCCCAAAACAGGACTCGAACCTGCACAACCTTGCGATTACTAGTCCCTGAAACTAACGCGTCTACCAATTCCGCCATTTGGGC
>CAJPNS010000069.1 GCA_905372135.1 Porphyromonadaceae bacterium
TTCATTACACGCTTCAACGTAATTTGCTCCGCACTGCTGGTCGTAATTCCTAATTGATTTTGTGCTCCGCACAAACCTCGATTAAACGCTTACACGCTTAAACACCAACCCCCATAAAAAACACGTAGGCAAGCTTTACGGGCTCAACCTACGTGTCGTTCAATAATAAACTATATTTGTAAAACTAAAATCCTTTAATCTTTATAGCTTATCGCTTCCAAGTCGCCATAGTCGGTAACAATGAGACTCGTATCGTGTATGCGGTCGTACTCCTCCTTAGACATAACGACAAGTTTGTCGTACTCTCTAAGACCTGTTCCGGCAGGTATGCGGTTGCCGACGATAACGTTTTCTTTCATACCTTCGAGTTTGTCTACTCGTCCGCTGATAGCAGCTTCGTTGAGCACCTTAGTGGTTTCTTGGAACGAGGCAGCCGACATAAAGCTACGTGTATGAAGGGCAGCACGTGTGATACCCTGCAACACGGGCGACGACGTTGCAGCCACCGCATCGCGTGTCTCTACGAGCTTGAGGTCTTTGCGTTTGAGCGAGGAGTTCTCTTCTCTCAGGCGACGTGCCGTAACCATCTGTCCCGGCTGGAAGTTGGTGGAGTCTCCTGCGTCGAGCACTACTTTGGTTCCCCATATCTTATCGTTTTCTTCCATAAAGATATGTTTATCGACAAGTTGTCCTTCGAGGAAATGGGTATCGCCCGGTTCGTTGATTTGTACCTTGCTCATCATCTGACGAACGATGATTTCGAAGTGTTTGTCGTTGATTTTCACACCTTGCAGGCGGTAAACGTCCTGAATTTCGTTGACGATATACTCCTGAACGGCGGTCGGTCCCTTGATAGCCAAAATATCGGCAGGTGTAACGACACCGTCGGAGAGAGGAATGCCCGCACGCACAAAGTCGCCTTCTTGGACGAGTATCTGTTTCGAAAGAGGAACAAGATACTTTTTCTCTTCTCCCGTCTTGGAAGTTACCGATATTTCGCGGTTACCGCGTTTGATTTTACCGAACGATACTTCTCCGTCTATTTCGGCAACGATGGCAGGGTTGCTCGGGTTGCGTGCCTCGAAAAGCTCGGTTACACGAGGCAGACCGCCTGTGATGTCGCCAGCTTTACCCTGTGCCCTCGGTATTTTTACCAATATATCGCCCGCTTTTATCTCCTGACCGCTATCTACGACAAGGTGTGCCGAAACAGGCAGGTTGTACGACTTGACGATATTTTTTCCTTTATCGAGAATCTGTACCGAAGGTGTCTTGGTTTTATCTTTGCTTTCGATGATTATTTTTTCTCTAAGACCGGTTGTTTCGTCCGATTCGGTTTTGTATGTAATGTTTTCTATTACCGAGTCGAAATCTATTTTACCCGCTACTTCGGAGATAATGACCGCATTGAACGGATCCCAGTCGCAGATAAGGTCGCCTTTCTTTACCTCCGAGCCCGATTTGAAATACAATTTGGCACCATAAGGTATCGATTGTATTGTCATTGCTATCTTTGTGTTGGGGTCTATTATTCTCATCTCTGTCTGTCGCGATACAACCACCTGATAATCTTTGCCTGTCGCATCTACGGTATCTACCGTACGTATCTCGTCTATTTCGAGTATACCGTCGTAGCGTGAAACTATCTTCGACTCGGCAGCGATGTTAGATGCGATACCGCCGACGTGGAATGTGCGGAGAGTCAGCTGTGTACCCGGTTCGCCAATAGACTGAGCGGCTATTACACCTACGGCTTCGCCCTTGTTTACCAGCAGACCGTTCGACAGGTTGCGTCCGTAGCATTTGGCACAAACGCCCAGACGTTGTTCGCAGGTAAGTACCGAGCGTACTTCGACACGCTCTATCGAGGCGCGTTCTATCTCGGCAGCTATTTTTTCATCGATAATCTCTCCTGCGGGTACTATTATTTCGTTTGTCTTGGGGTTGCGTACGTCGTGTACGGTAACACGTCCCAGAATCCTTTCGCCGAGGGTAGAGATGACTTCTTCTTTGTTTTTCAGTTCGGTAACAGTCAGTCCACGCAGAGTACCGCAGTCTTCGGCAGTAATTATAACGTCGTGCGAGACGTCTACCAGACGACGAGTCAGATAACCTGCGTCGGCAGTCTTCAGAGCGGTATCGGCAAGACCCTTACGAGCACCGTGAGTGGAGATGAAGTACTCCAATACGCTAAGCCCTTCTTTGAAGTTGGCAAGAATCGGGTTTTCGATAATCTGTCCGCCTTCGGCACCGGCTTTCTGCGGTTTAGCCATAAGACCACGCATACCCGACAGTTGACGAATCTGCTCCTTGCTACCGCGAGCACCCGAGTCGAGCATCATATACACGGAGTTGAAGCCTTGCTTGTCGGCAACGAATTTTTTCATCAATACGTCGGTAAGTTGTTTGTTTACACGCGTCCATACGTCGATAATCTGATTATAACGTTCGTTGTTGGTGATGAACCCCATATTGTAGTCGCCCACAATCTTATCGACCTCTTCGTAGCCGGCTTTCACCAAATCGCTCTTCTCGTCAGGGATAATGACGTCGAACAGATTGAACGACAGACCGCCCTTGAACGCCATCTGATAACCGAGATTTTTGATATCGTCGAGGAACTGAGCCGTTTTTGCCACTCCCGCATTCTCTATGACATTACCGATGATATCTCTGAGCGATTTTTTAGTAAACAGTTCGTTGATATACGACACTTCTTTCGGACGATATTTATTGACTATAACTCGTCCGACGGTAGTATCTTTTATCATATTGAATACGCTATTTCCTTCGCTGTCTGTCTCTCTGAGGCGGACATTGATTCGGGCGTGAATATCGACTTTACCTTCGTTCAGAGCGATTTCTGCCTCTTCGGGCGAAGCAAAAGTCATTCCCTCGCCTTTGGCTCCCGGCAGTTCTTTGGTGATATAGTACAGTCCGAGTACCATATCCTGCGACGGTATGGTGATAGGGGCTCCGTTGGCGGGATTCAATATGTTGTGCGAGCCGAGCATCAGGAGTTGTGCCTCCAGTATTGCTTCGTTGCCCAGAGGGAGGTGTACTGCCATCTGGTCGCCGTCGAAGTCGGCGTTGAATGCCGTACAGGCGAGCGGATGCAACTGTATTGCACGTCCTTCTATCATCTTGGGTTGGAATGCCTGAATACCCAGTCGGTGCAGTGTCGGTGCACGGTTGAGCAATACGGGGTGTCCCTTCATAACATTTTCCAATATATCGTAAACGACAGGGTCTTTGCGGTCGATGAATTTCTTTGCCGACTTCACCGTTTTCACTATTCCGCGTTCTATCAACTTTCTTATAATGAACGGCTTGTATAGCTCTGCCGCCATCTCTTTTGGCAATCCGCATTCGCCCATCTTCAACTCCGGACCGACGACGATAACCGAACGAGCCGAGTAATCGACACGTTTACCGAGAAGGTTTTGACGGAAGCGTCCTTGCTTACCTTTCAGGCTTTCGGAGAGCGATTTTAGCGGACGTGTAGAGTCAGCTTTGGCTGCCGCAGCACGGCGAGAGTTGTCGATAAGACTGTCGACAGCCTCCTGCAACATACGTTTTTCGTTGCGGAGTATCACCTCGGGAGCTTTTATCTCTATCAATCGTTTCAGACGGTTGTTTCTGATGATGACACGGCGATAGAGGTCGTTGAGGTCTGATGTGGCGAATCTGCCTCCGTCGAGCGGAACAAGCGGACGCAATTCGGGCGGAATTACTGGTAAGACGGTAAGAATCATCCATTCGGGCTTATTGGGCACTTTCGATGCACGGAACGATTCTATTACGTGCAGACGTTTGAGAGCCTCTGCCTTACGCTGTTGTGAAGTGTCGGTATCGGCTTTGTTACGCAGCTCATAAGATAGCTTGTCCAAATCCAGTCGCATAAGCATTTCGCGAATAGCTTCCGCTCCCATCTTGGCGATGAACTTGTTGGGGTCGCTATCGTCGAGCAGATGATTGTCTTTCGGCACTCTGTCCATTACGGCGAGGTATTGGTCTTCGTCAAGAAGGTCGCCTACGGCGAGAATCTCTTCTTCGCCGGCAAGTGCCCCAAGCTGAATAACAACATATTTTTCGTAATAAACTATGGAATCGAGTTTTTTGGTAGACATTCCGAGCAGGTAACCAATCTTATTCGGCAGCGAATGGAAATACCATATATGAGCCACCGGAACGGCAAGTTGGATATGCCCCGAACGTTCGCGGCGAACCTTCTTTTCGGTAACTTCGACGCCGCAACGGTCGCATACGATGCCTTTGTAGCGGATACGCTTGTATTTACCGCAATGACACTCGTAGTCGCGTACCGGTCCGAAGATACGTTCGCAGAACAGACCGTCTCTTTCGGGGCGGTAGGTACGGTAGTTTACCGTTTCGGGTTTGGTTACTTCGCCATTGGAGTTTTCCAATATCTCTTCGGGCGAGGCAAGACTGATAGTGATTTTCTTCAAATTACCTTTTATCTTATTATCTCTTTTAAACGCCATAAATATTGTGTTTTGTATTTATTTCTTTACTTTAGATTTAAGGGTATACATTTTTACGATATAGTATATCGGTACGATAAGTAAGCCAATCGATGGAATAAGAATGAACCATATATTGACATATCCTTTTTTATTAATCGAATCGAATATACAAGAAGCACAAAGAGCTGCAAACATCAACATTACCAACATTTTACTAACAACAACCATCTCTACTCCTACCTTATACAGACCGTCTCTATTTTCGTCTGTAACTTGAATAGGATAATTAAATATATGTGGTTTTCTTTGTAAAATAGAAAGAGCAATATAAGTGATTATCATCAAGAAAGGCACAATAAATATTACCCACTTACGAGAATAAGCATCTGCCTCTCCACAAATATTATAATGCGAAGGAACTGTGTTAGGTAGTTCGGAGTAATATATAATCAGCATATAACCAACGAATAATAAAGCAGTAATAGAAAAAATTTCTACAAAAAATCGTATGGAAATAATGTCTGTCGTTTTATTCATATATATCAACCTATTAAACCATATCAGCAGTTGATTTACAACACTTTGTTTTTATTTTTAATCAAGTTTTATACTTAATCCCAAGCCTCGAAGTTCGTGCAGCAATACGTTGAACGATTCGGGTAATCCCGGTGTGGGCATCGGGTCACCTTTGACGATAGCCTCGTACGTCTTGGCTCTGCCCACTACGTCGTCCGACTTCACAGTAAGTATCTCTTGCAGTATATTCGATGCTCCGAATGCTTCGAGAGCCCATACTTCCATCTCTCCGAAACGCTGTCCGCCGAACTGAGCTTTACCTCCGAGAGGTTGCTGAGTGATAAGCGAATACGGACCGATTGAGCGCGCGTGCATCTTGTCGTCTACCATGTGTCCGAGCTTGAGCATATATATGACGCCTACCGTAGCCGGTTGGTCGAAACGTTCGCCCGTACCTCCGTCGTATAGGTATGTTTTACCGTATTCGGGCACACCTGCTTTTTCTGTCCACTTGCTAAGGTCTTCCAAGCTTGCACCATCGAAAATGGGAGTAGCAAACTTAACTCCAAGTTCCTTACCTGCCCAGCCGAGGACAGTCTCGAATATCTGTCCGAGGTTCATACGCGACGGCACACCGAGCGGGTTGAGTACTATATCTACCGGAGTACCGTCTGCAAGATACGGCATATCTTCCTGACGTACTATTTTCGATACGATACCCTTATTACCGTGGCGACCTGCCATCTTGTCGCCTACGCGTATTTTGCGTTTCTTGGCGATGTATACTTTTGCAAGTTGTATGATACCCGAAGGCAGTTCGTCTCCGATGGTAAGGTTGAACTGTTTGCGCTTGAGCTCGGCGTCGTACTCTTTGTACTGGCGCAGGTAGTTGGTAACTATCTGACGAATCTGAGTGTTTCGTTTTTCGTCGGTAGTCCATCTATTGAGTTGAGCCACTGTATAATCTATATCGGCAAGCTGCTTCTGGGTAAATTTACTTCCTTTCGGGATAAGTTCCGTACCGAGAATATCTTTTACACCCTGCGAGGTTTTTCCCGATGTTACCTCTATTAGCTTGTCTACAAGGACTTTTTTGAGAGCCATTGCCTTCTTGTTAAACTCCTCTTTGAGAGCCTCCATCTCTGCCTTCTCTTCGGCTTTCGATTTCTTGTTTTTCAAAGCTCTCGAGTACAACTCTCTGCCTATTACCACACCGCTAAGCGACGGAGAGGCTTTAAGCGAAGCGTCTTTTACGTCGCCTGCTTTGTCGCCGAAGATAGCACGCAGGAGTTTTTCCTCAGGTGTCGGGTCGGTCTCGCCCTTTGGCGTAATTTTTCCTATCATGATATCACCTGGCATAATATGAGCTCCAAGGCGGATTATACCGTTGGCATCCAGATTCTTGGTTGCTTCTTCCGATATATTCGGTATATCGGAGGTAAGCTCTTCCATACCGCGCTTGGTTTCACGTACTTCGAGCGAATATTCCGATACGTGCACCGAAGTGAATATGTCTTCTCGCACCACCTTTTCGTTTATAACGATGGCATCTTCGTAGTTATACCCTTTCCAAGGCATAAATGCTACTTTCAGGTTGCGTCCGAGAGCAAGTTCGCCGTTTTCGGTCGAAAAACCTTCGGTGAGAATTTGGTCTTTGGTAACGCGGTCGCCCTTGCGAACCAGCGGATGAAGGTCGATGACCGTATCTTGGTTGGTACGCTGGAACTTCGGTAAATTATATGTCTTGGTCGAACCCACAAAATTAACAAACTCTTCTGCTTCGGTTCGGTCGTATTTTATTACGATAGTTTTGGCATCTACAAACTCTACCGTACCGTTACCTTCTGCCATTACCTGGGTACGAGAGTCGTGTATCATCTGTTTTTCGATACCTGTACCCACGATAGGAGCTTCGGGACGAAGCAGGGGCACAGCCTGACGCATCATATTGGAACCCATCAGAGCACGGTTGGCGTCGTCGTGTTCGAGGAACGGTATCAGTGCTGCCGCAAGCGATGCTATCTGTTGCGGAGCGACATCCATCAGCTCTACCTGTTCGGGTGAGATTACAGGGTAGTCGGCATCCTGACGAGCTTTCACTCTGTCGAGGATAAAGTGTCCTTGGTCGTCGAGCGGAGCATTGCCTTGTGCAATGAATTTGCCTTCTTCGTCTTCGGCTGTCAGGTATATTACTTTTTTCGGGTCGTTGTCTACTACGCTGTCGCTGACTTTACGATACGGTGTCTCTATAAAGCCCAATCCGTCTATCTTGGCAAAGATACAAAGCGACGATATAAGCCCGATATTAGGACCTTCGGGAGTCTCGATAGGACACAGACGACCGTAGTGTGTGTAGTGTACGTCGCGAACCTCGAATCCTGCTCTGTCGCGACTCAG
Source organism: Porphyromonadaceae bacterium (assembly GCA_905372135.1). Classification (GTDB taxonomy): domain Bacteria; phylum Bacteroidota; class Bacteroidia; order Bacteroidales; family Paludibacteraceae; genus F0058. Next base: position 7,401 of record CAJPNS010000069.1, read on the forward strand.
ACCACCGGGACCGAGAGCCGACAGACGGCGTTTGTGTGTGATTTCGGCCAATGGATTCTGTTGGTCCATAAACTGAGAGAGGGCATTGGTGCCAAAATATGTATTGATGACGGAAGATATTGTCTTGGCATTTATCAAATCTATCGGGGTAAACACCTCGTTATCACGAACATTCATACGCTCGCGGATAGTCCTTGCCATACGAGCCAGACCTACTCCAAACTGAGCATAGAGCTGTTCGCCGACAGTACGTACGCGGCGGTTGCTCAAATGGTCTATGTCGTCTACTATTACCTTGCCGTTTATTAACTCTATCAAGTATTTGATTATCTCTATAATATCTTCTTTCGTGAGGACTCTTACCTTTGGGTCGGTCTTAAGTCCGAGTTTACGATTGATACGGAATCTGCCCACTTCACCCAAGTCGTAACGTTTTTCGGAGAAGAAAAGTCCGTTTACCAAATCGCGTGCCGAGGCATCGTCGGCGGGTTCTGCATTACGCAGCTGCCTGTATATGTGGAGTATGGCTTCTCGTTCCGTATTCGACGGGTCTTTCTGTAACGAGTTGTATATGATAGAGTAGTCTGTCTTGGTGGCGTCTTCTTTGTGTATCAATATAGACTGACATCCTGAGTCTACAATGAGTTGAATATGACGGTTTTCGAGTACTGTTTCACGTTCGATAAGTACTTCGGTACGCTCCACTGTAACCACTTCGCCCGTAGCGTCGTCTACGAAGTCTTCTACCCAAGGTTTTACCACACGGGCAGCGAGGGTACGACCGACATATTTTTTGAGGTTTGTCTTATTTGCCTTTACCTCTTCGGCAAGCCCGAAACTTTCGAGTATATCTTTGTCCGTTTCGAAGCCGATGGCACGCAGCAGCGTCGTTACGGGCAGTTTCTTTTTTCTGTCGATATAAGCGTACATGACATTGTTTATATCGGTGGCAAACTCTATCCACGAGCCACGGAACGGGATAATCCTTGCCGAATAGAGCACGGTATTGTTAGTGTGTACCGACGAGCCGAAGAATACACCCGGCGAGCGGTGAAGCTGCGAAACAATCACGCGTTCTGCTCCGTTTATCACAAAAGTTCCTTTGTCGGTCATATACGGAATGGTACCCAAATAGACATCTTGCACTACGGTAGCAAAATCTTCGTGGTCGGGGTCGTTGCACTCCAAACGAAGTTTAGCTTTCAGCGGTACGCTGTATGTCAATCCGCGAGCAATACACTCTTCGACGGTATATCTCGGCGGGTCGACGAAATAGTCTATAAAGTAGAGTGTAAAGTTGTTTCTTGTATCGGATATGGGGAAGTTCTCGGAGAAAACCTTGTACATCCCTTCGTTTTTTCTCTTTTCTGTTTGGGTATCGAGTTGGAAGAAGTCTCTAAATGATTGCAGCTGTACCTCCAAAAAATCGGGATAAGGAAACTGATTTTTTGTGGTAGCAAAACTAATTCTTTGGGTTTCAGTGTTTTGCGACATATTTGTTTTTTAATTATTGAACTTGTTGTTTTTAACGGAAAAAAGGTTTAGGGGAAAAAGCCCCTAAACCGTAAGCCAGCACAGACAGGATAGGCTTATTTGAGTTCAACCTCGGCGCCTGCTCCTGTGAGTTGCTTTTGAAGTTCTTCGGCTTCCTCTTTCGATACGCCTTCTTTAACTTTCGAAGGAGCAGCATCTACTATGTCTTTTGCCTCTTTCAAGCCAAGACCTGTAAGCTCTTTAACTAATTTTACAACTGCAAGTTTATTGGCACCAGCCGATTTCAACATAACATCGAACGATGTCTTTTCTTCGGCAGCCGGAGCACCGGCAGCTGCGGCAGGACCGGCAGCAACAGCAACAGCTGCGGCAGCAGGTTCGATACCATATTCATTTTTTAAAATTTCGGCTAATTCATTTACTTCTTTTACTGTAAGATTAACCAATTGTTCTGCAAAAGCTTTTAAATCTGCCATATTATTGATTTTGTTTTTTTTAAATTATTAATTAAAAATTGGTTTTGTATGTCGGCTTTCGTCAAGAAAATGTATATTTATTCCTCAAGCACAAAAGCCATTTTTTATAAAAAAATTATTCTCTCTCGGATAGAGTCTTGACAATACCCGAAAGTTTGTTACCTCCGCTTTGGAGGGCAGAAACGACGTTTTTAGCCGGCGATTGCAACAATCCGACGATTTCGCCGATAAGTTCGTTTTTACTCTTGATTGTAGCAAGTACATCAAGTTGTTCGGCTCCTACATAGAAACACTCTTCGACATAAGCTGCCTTCAAGACAGGTTTTTGAGTCACTTTTCCGTTGCCGACAAAATCCTTTATCAATTTTGCGGGAGCGTTGCCCGTATTAGACAAGAATAGTGCGGTGTTCAGTTTGAGCGAATTGCCGAATTGCGAAACGTCTATGCCAAGATTTTCGAATGCTTTTTTCAGAAGGGTATTCTTTACCACGAGCATCTTGATATCCTGCTTCGAGCATTTGCGACGCAAATCGCTAACCTGCTCTGCATTCAATCCTTGTGCGTCTGTAAGGTAATATGCAGAATACAACTTCAGAGTATCCTCTATCTTGGTTATCAATAAGCTTTTATCTTCTTTTCTCATTTAAATTTCCTCCTAATTTTCAAAAAAGTTTATTCGTCTATACTACGAGTGTCTATTTTGATACCGGGACTCATTGTCGATGAAAGATAAACGCTCTTCACATAAGTTCCTTTTGCCGAAGTA
>CAJPNS010000070.1 GCA_905372135.1 Porphyromonadaceae bacterium
GAGTTGGCTTCAGCCGCCACGACTTGTCGCACTTGCCGGCAGGCGTCTACATAGCACGTCTCGAAGCATCCGTACGCCGTGCTACTGTTAAAGCGATAACGATGAAATAGCGAGAAATAAAAAAAGTAATAATTCTTCATGTGTGTAGTCCGTCATGCTGCGAAGCAAAGACGGACTACCGTTTTTTAAGCAAATGAAGAATGAAGAAATGTAGGGGGGCAAACACACAGAGTTGCTCATTTTGTTGAGTGATTGCCACGTCGTTGCGACAAATCGTGTTTTGCCTTGTGCACGATTCAATAATAGAGTCTATTTTACGATAAAACGTAAATCGTAGCAGTCAGCCTTTTAGTATTATTCTGAACGTCGTACCTCTGCCTACCTCTGAGGAGCGGACGAATATTTTGCCTTTGTGGTAGTCGTCGATGATTCGTTTCGAGAGCGACAACCCCAGCCCCCAACCACGCTGTTTGGTGGTGAACCCCGGTTTGAAGACGTCTTTGAAGTGCTTCTTGGCGATACCTTTGCCCGTGTCTTTGATGTCGATGACGACATTACCGCCCTGCGACTGTATATTGAATGATATTTCGCCGATGCCGCCCATTGCGTCGACGGCATTTTTACAGAGATTCTCTATGACCCATTCGAAGAGAGGAATATTGATGGCTGCCGCGATAACCTCAGATGTATGGGCGACGGTGTAATTGACTTTGTTCGAGGTGCGTTTGCGGAGATAGGCGATGGAGTTTTCGACTACCTCTACTATGTTTTCTTCCTTTATTATCGGGGCGGAGCCAATCTTCGAGAACCGCTCGGATATGGTTCTTAGGCGGCTGATATCTTTGTTTATTTCGGATAAAATATTTTCATTGATTCCCTGTGTCTTAAGTATCTCTTCCCACGCAAGGAGCGACGATATCGGAGTGCCGAGTTGGTGGGCGGTCTCTTTCGATAGTCCTACCCATACGAGGTTTTGCTCGGATTTCTTATCGGAGGTGAAAGCCCAAAAGCATATCAGCAGAAATGCGGCTACAAGGGCAAACTGCACATACGGGAACTCTTCGAGGTATTTGAGCAGTATCGAATTGTCGTAGTATATGTATTGTCGTTCGTCGTCGAGCATCAGCTCTATCGGTCGGTTTTTGGTGCGGAAGTTGGCAATCTTTTTCCTGAAAAACTCTGTTTTGTCTTCGGGTACGTTATCGATATTCACGTAATTGATGATATTGCCGTTGCCATCGGCGATGATGGCGGGTATTATTTTGTTACTTTCTATTATCTGCCAGATGAGTTCGAAGTTGAGGTTGTCGTCGGGGTCTATCGTATTGAAACGCTTCATTGCCTCTGCCCATATCTCCATTTTGCGTCGTTCTTCGTGGGCAAGTTTCCTCGACAGATTGTTGGTTACGAATAGTGAAACGGCTACAATCAGCAACGAAACGGCAAAATATATATATTTGTTGAAACCTCTTTTGAACATTGTACGGATAGAGCGTCTTCTCTAATAAAGGTTGTGATTCCTTGTTATTCTGTTTTTGACGAATATTGCATAGTTGTAACAAAGAAATCTATGATAACTATTTTTCGAAATTATTCTTTAAATATTTGGCTATCCAATGATTTTGGATTCTGTTATTTGCTGTTGTTGATACACATAAACCAAAACCTCCTTTTGTCTTTGTTAAGCGAATCTCTATTATATTATCATCGTGAACCTTATGAATATAATTTTTTTCAGAAGGAGCGAAGTCTATAGAATTAAGTATCTCCCTTACATACTTACATTTTACCAGTTTTTTAGCATGTGCTTCACATTCGTCTTTCCCATGATGTTTGGGAAGGCGTATTTTTTTGTCCTGTGGTCTTATTTCACACGATGGAACAGGTAAGTCTTTCTGTTCAGACATCAATTCAACAAAGGAATCTGTATCGATATGTCGTGGTAGTGTCAAACAACAGACAGTTGCAGTCTGTTCCTTATTATCCCGAATTAAAGAAAGATTGCAATTAATATGTCTATCATCCTTAAACAGCCCCATATTAAAACCTATAGAAAATGATTTTGTTATATATGAAACATATAGTCCTATACAATCAAACCTCTGCTTGTCCTTTGTAACGAACTTATAATCTGAATAAGTATAAAAAGGTTCTTCCTCTTCTTCATTCATATATGGGCGACGCATATGTGAATATAGAAATTCTCGGTGATTCTTATTTTGAGGAATATTACAATAATCACATAGAGTATAACCGTTTTGTAACGTTATATCACTAAAATAGCCTTCGTAACGTAACCGCTTTACTCCGAATTGTTCTAATTCTTTCAATAAGTTTACAAAAGTCGTAACACAAGAATCTACTTCTTCTCTTGTATTGCAAAGATGATGTTTCGTAGAAAGTTCATTGAAACAAGGCTCAATCATAATAATTGGTTTATTAAACAAGTTTAGACATTTGTATTCCCCATTCATCCATGAATCCTTGGGGATAGTCACTCAAATTGCCATTACCGTCTATTTTTATCTGTGAAACGATAGGCGAAGATTTTGAGTCTTCTCTGTTAAAGTGAATGATATGAGCATCCTTTCTATCTAACAATTTTTCTGATACTGCTATTCTTAAACCATTAATAATATGATCACTATGTGTTTCTATAAAAAGTTGTATGTCTTTTTCCACAGCATATTTTACAAGAAATTCGATTAATCTTGATTGTGCACCAGGGTGCAAATGTGCTTCCGGGTTTTCTATGAATACTTTTGCTCCCTTTTCTGCAAATAGTAGTGTAGTGATAATTGGCAATACATAACTATAACCAAAACCTACGTTGGAAGGACGGAAACCATCAGTGGTATTTGCTGAATCCAAGTAAAACTGCAAATAATCTGTTTGTGTATCTTTCACCTTTATAGTTGCTCCAGACAATATTTTTGAGGTTTCATTTTCAACCTTTTGTATAAAATTACTGCCTTTTCTTGCCAAAGAATTTATGAGGAACTCTCCATGAACCCCCATCTGTCTATCATCTCCATTGTCATTCTTTTTTATGTAGTCGGTAGGACCTTTTCTGTCAGCAGATATAAAATATACATTATGTAATTGTACTAATCCAGCAATAGTAGAGGTTACTCCTAAAACTCGAGAATTAGCAGAATCATTACCACTATCTGAGCCTGTTTCCTCTACAAGGTTCTTACCTAAAACACATAATTTAGCTATGCTTGCCCAACGTTGTTTATTATTATATTGAGCAAGTTCTATAGTTAGTTCATTTTCGTCCTTGTCATCAGTTGTAAATTTAATTGTAAGATTTTCTGCTTCTGTATATCGGCATCGTACATCATCAAAAGTTCCTAACTCTATAAATCTTCCATTTAGTTCAATATGATTGAGACGTTCATTATCTATTGATTGACCCAATAATAGTAATGATTGAAGGATAGTAGATTTTCCTCTACCATTGCTCCCTGTAAATAAATTGACCTTACCAAAACTAATGTTTTCGAGAACCTGAAAACATTTAAAGTTTTGTAGTGATAATGTGGTTATCATAAATTCTTAGATTTAGTTCCCATCCATTCCCAAAAAGACTTTGCAAGCCATCCTTGACGTGCCTCAGGAACAATCTGAAATATCAGTAAGAGATCATTATCGTCCAATGTCTGTTTTAAAATATTATATATTTGATTCTCATCAAATATAGTTGAAACAACCCAAGTTGATTCTAAAGGATGTTGCCATTCTCCTAAGTCTTTTATTGCGTTATACAAAGACGTGTAATCACGTCCTGGTGTTTTTAGATCGTATGATATGATATATAAATCCATCTCAATGATATTGAATTATCAAAATTAATTGCAAAGGTACTAATAAAACAACAATATATCAACAATTTTATACGAAAATATTATTAGGCAGATTTTTATGCCAATGAAACGGATTATATCTCCAATAGTATAAGTGAAAAAAAGATATATTCAAAATCAGCAATTCTGTGTTTTGTGAACCTTTTTAAATAAGAAGTATATTTTTCTTGAGGTTTTATAGGTGTTGCCATAAAATATTTCTTTGTTATTTAAGCCTATATTTGTCGTTGGAGGCGACCTCTTCGACCATCGACAGGTAACTCGTATAGCGGCTGTCGGCTATTGCTCCGTCGACGACCGCCTGCCTGACGGCACACTCGGGTTCGTGAATGTGTGTGCAGTTCGGATAACGGCACTCTTTGCTCTTGGCAAATATCTCTACGAAATAGTGAGAAATTTCGTCTTCGTCCATATCCACCGCTCCGAACCCTTTGATGCCAGGCGTGTCGATGATATACGTATTGTCGCTGAGGCAATAGATTTCGGAAAATGTCGTCGTGTGCATTCCTTTGTGGTGATAGGCGGATATTTCGGCTGTTTTTGCCCCGGCGTATCCTAATATCGAGTTGATTAATGTCGATTTGCCTACTCCCGAATTACCCGACAGCAGAGCGATTTTGCCGCTTATCGCCGCTTTTATCTCTGTCAAACCTATGTTTTGTGTGGCAATGGTTTTTATACAGCGGTATCCTATTTTTTCATACAATTCGACGATGTGTTGCAGCTCGTCGTTATCTTTTTTATCCAGAATATCCAGTTTGTTGAAAACGAGTATCGTATCGACGCTATATGCCTCTGCCGACGCTATAAAACGGTCGATGAACGTGAGTGAAGTCTCTGGGTTGCGTAGCGTAACTACGAGCAGCGCCACGTCGATATTGGCTGCTATGATGTGTATCTGCCTCGACAGATTGACGGGACGGCGGGCTATATGATTTTTGCGGGGGAATATATCGGATATTTGGTTGTTGTCGTCTACCTCGACTATGTCGCCCACTACGACGGGATTGGTGCTGCGGATACTACGAATACGAAAATTGCCCTTCACCTTGCACGTCTTTGTCTGTCCGTCGGCGAATCGTACCCAAACGTCGTTTCCTGTGTTTTTTACTACCAATCCGTTCATATTCGGTCGCTAATTGTTTTTCTCGCTACTGTCTATCCATATCGTAACGGGTCCGTTGTTGGTGAGGCTTACCTGCATATCGGCTCCGAAGACACCTGTATATACGTTTTTGCCGAGTTTCCTCGACACCTCTCGGCAGAACTTCTCGTACACGGGCACAGCTATATCGGGCTTGGAGGCGAGTATGTACGACGGACGGTTTCCCCGCCGTGTCTGAGCATATAGAGTAAATTGGCTTACTATCAGTATATCGGCATCTGTGTCGAGAGCCGATAGATTCATTATGCCGTCCGAGTCGTCGAAGATACGCAGATTTACAAGTTTCGACGACAGATAATCGATGTCTGTGTCTGTATCATTGTCGCATATTCCGACGAAAACGAGCAGCCCACAGCCTATCTCGGATATAGTTTTGCCATCTATCTCTACTTTGGCTTGCCTCACTCGTTGTATCAGAAGCCTCATTGTTGGTTTTTTATTTTGACAATTCGAGCATACGTTCGATAGGTTTTACGGCTTTCACTCTCAATGCCTCATCTACAAGTATCTCAGGTTGTTCGGTTTTCAGACAGAGGTATAATTTTTCCAACGAATTTAATCTCATATATTTGCAGTCGTTGCAGCCGCAAGTGCTATCTACCGGAGGTACGGGTATGAATACTTTGTTCGGGTTTTGCTTCTGCATCTGATGTATTATACCGCTCTCGGTGGCTACCAAAAATTCGGTGTCTTGACTGTTGGTGGCATAGTTGAGCAGTGCTTGTGTAGAGCCGACGAAGTCTGCCAACATCAATACCACGTTCTTACACTCGGGATGTGCCAGCACTTTTGCCTTCGGATGTGCCTTCTTGAGCTCTACCAAACCCTCTACCGAGAACTGCTCGTGTACGTGGCAAGCTCCGTCCCACAGGAGCATACTACGCCCCGTAACGCTATTTATATAATTACCCAGATTGCGGTCGGGAGCAAAAATTATTTTAGCATCGAGGGGCAGAGAGTCGATAATCTTCTTGGCGTTGGTAGATGTTACCACAATGTCTGTATGTGCTTTTACGGCAGCAGTGGTATTGACATACGATACCACAATATGATCGGGATGTGCTTTGACGAAACGCTCGAATTCGTCGGCAGGACAAGAGTCTGCCAGCGAACAACCCGCTTCGATATCGGGCACGAGTACTTTTTTCTGCGGAGAGAGTATTTTTGCCGTCTCGCCCATAAAGTGTACCCCGCAGAGAACTATTATATCGGCTTCGGTCTTGGCGGCATATTGTGCCAAGGCAAGACTATCGCCCACCATATCAGCTATGTCCTGAATATCGCCTATCTGGTAATAGTGTGCCATTATGACGGCGTTCTTTTCCCGTCGCAGTCGCTTGATTTCGCTTATCAATTCATCTGTTTTCATATTATTATTGTCGTTTTGTTATCATTTATTTGTTTATGAGGCTTATGAACTCTTCGCGGGTTTTCTGTACCTTGAATATCCCCGTGAAATCCGATGTGGTGGTGGTAGAGTGTTGCTTCTGCACGCCGCGCATCTGCATACATAGGTGTTGAGCCTCGATTACCACCATTACACCCATAGGGTTCAATGTCTCTTGTATACAGTCTTTTATCTGACTCGTTAGTCGTTCTTGCAGTTGCAGGCGGTGTGCGAAAATGTCTACCACGCGGGCGATTTTGCTCAGTCCCGTAACGGTGCCGTTCGGTATGTATGCCACGTGTGCCTTGCCGAAGAAGGGCAACAAATGGTGCTCGCACATAGAGAAAAACTCTATATCTTTTACAATGACCATCTGACGGTAATCTTCGTGAAAACGAGCTGATAGCAGCACTTCGGCAGGGTCTTGTCGGTAGCCTGAGGTCAGAAACTGCATTGCTTTTGCTACGCGGCGAGGCGTTTTTTGCAGCCCTTCGCGACCTACATCTTCGCCGAGAGCCGTTATAACGTCGGAGTAATATGTCGATAGCTTCTGTGTAACCTCTTCGTTGAGGTCGTTGAAAACAAATTCCTTTTCCATCGTATAGTGAAAGTATTTTTACTGAAAAACTTGCTGCAAAGGTAGTATTTAATTACGATTGTCGAACGTCAATAATTTATTCTCGTATTGGATTTGTTAGATAATCGGTACAGAATAAAGTAAAAAAATATAGTCGATTTTATATGTATTTTCTTTTTGGGTTCAATATGGAATATAAGTTATTTATTTAATTATAAATATTTTAATAGCCCGACGGCGAATCGTAGCATATAGCAGACAAATATTAGCGATATGAATATTACGAATACGGTATTGCGTTGCTTTGAGCGATAGTCTAAGAAATTGAGTGATACGAAGAGCGATGTAATAATTGTGTGTAAGAGCGAAAATATATTGCTGCCGTTAGCGAAAATAAGTATATATAATGTAAGGAATATCCATATAATAATCAGGAAAGTAATAATATACTTCGTTCTTAGGTTGAAGTCTCTCTGTGTGAGCGAGTATATGGATATCGAAGCGACGAAAAATATTATCGACGAGAAAAATATCGCATTATTCAACACATATTCAATCGAATATTCTACCGTTTTGAAGTCCGATATGCTCATAAAATACTCTTTTACAGTATCGATACCATCGAACAAATATGCATATCCTACTATTGAAATAGCGCTTACGGTTATGACAAGCAGTACCAATACTATGGATTTGGCTTTAACCCCCTCCAATACAATCATTCCAAGCAGAAATACAGGTATGAGCCACAGAAAGTAAACACAAAATATGGAAGATAATATCAACATTATAAGTACATTCAGTATCTTTACCGAATTGTCGTTTGTGTCGAGGCTAAGCATATATAGTAAAGCTATAAGTACCAGTACTGTAGCTATGGTATGGCTTCCGAATATTTGTGCCGCTTGCCAAGACGAAGCCGAGAGCATCATTAGGTTTATTTGTAAATAGCTGATAGTGTTTGTGTATTTCGAAAAAACAAATATCGAGACCCATACGAAGATTATTATCGCAGCTACAATTTGTGTCGATATGCATAGCAAGGGATTCGAGACAGTCACTATCGAAAATCCGAAAATCGTTATTTCCGTCGGTACGATAAGTGCTTGCTGCAATACGTACGGCAAGATCCAAAGCACTATACAGAGCGTATTTATAAGCAAAGTAGTACTCTGCGATTTGTTAAACGAATGAAGAATATTCATCGATATTATGGTTTTTATTATGAGCGGTGCAAAGTTAGAAAAAAATAGTAATTTTGCCGAATTTAGCGGTCATATTAATTTAAAGACTAAACGATAATGGCAAAACAGACTATTGAGGATTTTACCTCAAACGAATATAAATATGGCTTCTCTACCGATGTAGAGACCGAAGTAATACCTATCGGACTCAACGAAGATGTAGTAAGGCTTATCTCGAAAAAGAAAAACGAACCCGAATGGCTCTTGGATTTCAGGCTCAAAGCCTTCGCTCACTGGCAGAAATCGACAATGCCTACTTGGGCAAAACTAAACATACCTTCTATTGATTATCAGGCTATTTCGTATTATGCCGCTCCGCGGAAAAACTCTCCGAAATCGCTCGACGAAGTAGACGAAGAGTTGCTGAAAACCTTCGACAAACTCGGCGTACCGCTCCACGAACAGAAGATGCTTACAGGTATGGCAGTAGATGCTGTTATGGATAGTGTCTCTGTCAAAACCACCTACAAAGATACCCTTGCCGAAAAAGGCATTATATTCTGCTCCATATCCGAAGCTGTGGAGAACTATCCCGACCTGATAAAACAGTATCTGGGTACAGTAGTCCCCTACACCGACAACTATTTCGCTTCGCTAAATTCGGCAGTTTTCTCCGACGGCTCGTTCGTCTATATTCCCAAAGGCGTCCGCTGCCCTATGGAGCTGTCTACATATTTTCGTATAAATGCGATAAATACAGGGCAGTTTGAACGCACTCTCATAGTAGCCGACGAAGACTCCTATGTAAGCTACCTCGAAGGCTGTACCGCCCCAATCAGAGACGAAAATCAGCTACACGCTGCAATAGTAGAGATAGTGATACTCGACAATGCCGAAGTGAAATATTCTACCGTACAAAACTGGTATCCCGGCGATAAAAACGGCAACGGAGGTATATACAATTTCGTTACCAAAAGAGCAATATGCCGCGGCGACAATGCCAAAATAAGCTGGACGCAGGTAGAGACAGGGTCGGCAATAACGTGGAAATACCCGAGTTGTATCCTCAAAGGCAACAACTCTTCAGGTGAGTTTTTCTCCATTGCGGTAACCAACAACTACCAACAGGCAGATACAGGGACCAAGATGATACATTTAGGCAAAAACACCAAGAGCCGTATCGTCTCCAAAGGTATATCGGCAGGTAAAAGTCAAAACTCATACAGAGGTCTTGTACACATAGCCAAAGACACAGGAAATGCCCGTAACTTCTCGCAGTGCGACTCGCTCCTGCTCAGTAGCGAATGCGGAGCACACACGTTCCCATATATGAACTCCCAAAACCCGAGTGCCGTCATAGAGCACGAGGCTACAACCTCGAAAATCAACGAAGAACAGCTGTTTTACTGCAATCAACGAGGAATACCTACCGAAGATGCCGTAGCTCTCATTATCAATGGATATGCTAAGGAGGTACTCAACAAGCTACCTATGGAATTTGCCGTCGAAGCCCAAAAATTGCTATCGATATCTTTGGAAGGCAGCGTAGGATGATTTTTTTTTACGATTGCAATGTGTTGGCTACCATAGATATATCGCTATTTTGTTGAAATAATATTAATATTTGATAGAAAAAAATTTGTTGGTGTAAAAAAAAGATAGTACTTTTGCAGTCTGAAAAAAATCGAATTGCCTCTTTAGCTCAGTTGGCCAGAGCACGTGATTTGTAATCTCGGGGTCGTTGG
>CAJPNS010000071.1 GCA_905372135.1 Porphyromonadaceae bacterium
GCCTTCGGCTCAGACAGTTCGACGTTTTTCTTCGCTCACATTCGCACAAGCGGGTGCCCGTCTCGGCGCGTAGGCCGATCTGTTTGTGCTTTGCACAAAATGGGAATATGTAGGGGCAATCCTTGTGATTGCCCTGATGTTGATGAGACAATTCGTGAATTGTCGGTACGTGGCAGGGGCGTTGGGATGCGTGAGGGATAGAAGCGGATACGAGACGCTGAATCAATTACGAATTACAAATTACGAATTACGTGCAATCGTTTAATTAAACGGTATTCGAATTGCTCGAGTCGGCGCTTTTGGTAGCTTTCTCTTCGAGAGTTTGCTCGAACTCTTCGATAGTAATACAATCTGCGACAGATACATCGCCTACCCGAGTGCGTCTGAGAGCCGTCAGATATGCTCCCGAATCGAGCGACTTACCGATATCGCGAGCTAAAGCCCTGATATATGTGCCTTTAGAGCATACTACGCGGAGTGTCAGCCAAGGCATATCGAATTTTATGACCTCTATCTCGTCTATTACCAGCGGTTTGGCTTTCAGCTCCACATTTTCGCCTTGGCGAGCATAGTCAAAAGCACGTTTACCATTGACTTTGACGGCAGAATATACGGGCGGTATCTGTAATATCTCGCCCCGAAACTGTTCGAGAGTCTTTTGTATCAAATCGATATCGATATGTTCGGTCGGAAACGAAGCATCTTCGGGGTGCTCCATATCGAACGACGGAGTCGTGGCTCCGAGTTTCAGTGTAGCGACATATTCCTTAGTGGTATTTTGCAACATCTCTATTTTCTTGGTAGCCCGCCCGGTTGCAAGTATCACTATACCAGTTGCCAAGGGGTCGAGAGTGCCGGCGTGTCCGACCTTGATTTTTTCTCCTGTCGAGCGTGTTATGATACTTCTAATGCGATTGACGAGGTCGAAAGATGTCCACCGCAGTGGCTTGTCGAAATAAAGTACAACTCCTTCTTTGAAATTCATTTGTTTTGCGATTTACAGACGCCAAAATTACTCTATTTTTTCTAAGGAGAAAAAACAGAAAACTATTTACTACCTTTGTCTGTCGTTTGCAACGGCATTGATTATACTTCTAACTATATGTCCGACAATAAGAAAGTACTTCTATCGATGAGCGGCGGTATCGACTCTACCGTAGCTGCAATACTGCTTCTGCGTGAGGGTTATAGCGTGGTGGGCGTTACTTATCGTACGTGGGATAGTGTGTCGGAAGGTTGTTTCGAGCGAGAGAAGGGCTGTTGTACTATCAATGCTATCCTCGAAGCCAAACGAATGGCAGAGAAAATGGGTTTTCCACATCATTTTCTCGATATACGTAAAGAGTTTAAAGATAGTGTGGTACGTAATTTTATCGACGAATATATCGCCGGTCGGACACCGAATCCGTGTGTGGTATGCAACGCAAAAATCAAATGGCACGAGGTGGCAAAACTCGCCGATAGCCTTGATTGTGAGTATATTTCTACCGGACATTATGCTCAAATCAAACACAAAGATGGGCATTATTACCTCAAAAAAGGTGTAGACACTGCCAAAGACCAGACATATTTCCTTTGGCAGCTGCCGCAAAGTCTGCTACACCGCACCGTGTTTCCACTGGGGCAGCTTACAAAGCCCGAAGTACGACGTATCGCCTTCGAGGCGGGGTTCGAGAAACTATCGAAGAAACCCGAAAGCCAAGAAATATGTTTTGTGCCAAACAATGATTATAGGGAATTTCTTGAGCAAGAGGCAGAAAACTATTCCGATATTTGTCGGCAGGGCAATTTTGTCGACCCGAAAGGGAATATACTCGGACAGCACAGCGGATACCCCAACTACACTGTCGGACAACGCAAAGGACTTCGGATAGCCCTCGGACGTCCGATGTTTGTTGCCGATATACGCCCCGCTACCAACGAGGTGGTTTTGGCAGACCGCGAAGACCTGCTTAGCAGCCGATTGTACGCAAAAGATACGATATTTGTCGACCGAAGCAGCCTCTACGACGGTATCGAGGTCGAAGCCCGTATTCGCTACAAAAGCCCTGCTGTGGGAGCAAAACTATATTTTGACGACAACTCCGTAAGAGTCGATTTCGACGTGCCTGTCTGGGCTATAGCTCCCGGTCAGTCGGTAGTATTCTACAAAAACGACCTCATACTCGGCGGCGGCGTAATAGTCGGTCGTACGTAGATACGAGCCATGGGGCTATCCCATATTTTTTACCTTTGCAAAAAAAACGTATCTTTGCACAAAATTATAAGCGACAAAAAAATATGACCAAGACTATTTTTATCACAGGCGGAGCAGGATTTATCGGCTCGCACGTAGTACGCCGTTTTGTAACTAAATATCCTGATTATAAGGTAATAAACCTCGATGCACTCACGTATGCCGGTAATCTGGCAAACCTCGAAGATATCGCATCTAAGCCAAACTATAAATTTGAAAAGGTAGATATTACCGATTTCGAGAGCCTCAAGAGGCTTTTTGCCGAGTATCGCCCCGATGGGGTAGTGCATTTGGCTGCCGAAAGCCACGTCGATAGAAGTATTACCGACCCGTTTGTGTTTATACGGACTAACGTGCTTGGTACCTGCAATTTACTACATTGCGCCAAAGAGCTGTGGAAAGATTCGCCCGAAGGCAAACGTTTCTACCACGTATCGACCGATGAGGTTTACGGGGCATTGGAATTCGACGGTACGTTTTTCACCGAAAGCACTCGTTACGACCCGCATTCGCCCTATTCGGCATCGAAAGCCTCGTCGGACCATTTTGTGCGTGCTTTCCACGATACATACGGCTTGCCTATCGTAATATCGAACTGTTCGAACAACTACGGTTCGCACCATTTCCCCGAAAAGCTTATACCGCTAGCAATTAACAATATAAAGCTTAATAAATCGATACCCATCTACGGCAAAGGCGAAAACGTTCGCGACTGGCTATTCGTCGAAGACCACGCTGCCGCTATCGATACCATATTCCACAGAGGTAAAGACGGCGATACGTACAATATCGGTGGCAACAACGAGTGGAAAAATATCGACCTTATACGTCTTCTTTGCGATATTATGGACAGAAAACTCTCTCGCCCACAAGGTGAAAGTCAGAAACTCATAACATTCGTTACCGACCGTGCCGGCCACGACCTCCGATATGCCATCGATTCGTCGAAACTTCAAAACGAACTCGGCTGGACTCCCTCTCTTACATTCGAAGAAGGGCTCGAGAAAACAGTCGATTGGTACCTAGCTAATGAAGAGTGGGTAAAAAATGTTACTTCAGGCGAATATCAGAAGTACTACGAAAAACAATACGGTAAGTAATAACTATATTTTTGCGTTTTAGCTTGATTTTCAGAAATATAAAGCGGAGTGTAGTAAAGAGCAAAATTAGGAGGAACCTCAAAAAAGGGGTTCAAAGGGAGTTTTTGTCGTTTTCGCAGATAAAAAACTGTTTATTAACATACTGTATCGATAGCGATAAAGATTTATCAAAGTTAATAGGGCTCGAAGAGTGGATGAAAGCCGTCGATATCGACGCTACAATATATTGCTATGTGCGTAGGAAAAGTACTGTAATAGAGTCGACTACCAAAAGGATAGTGTTTGCAAGGAAACAACTCTCTTTTCTTGGTCGCCCGCAAGAAGATATAATGAAGCCACTGCAAACCACGGAGTTCGATGCCGTATTCGACCTTACGAGAAAAAGTTATATTCCTGTACTATACATTCTTATGGAGGCAAAAGCGATATTGTATTGCTCTACGGATATGCGTAAAGACTTGCGTTTCAATTTTGTACTAAATACCGATAGTACAGACGATATATTTGTTTTAGACCAATTTCGTTATTACCTGAATAAAATCAATAATAATTTGATTAACAACGGTATAAAATGATAAAATTACTATGTCTATGACCAAAAATAAACTGATAGGAATGGGAGTAGCCCTCGTAACTCCATTCAACGACGACGGCAGCATAGACTACGACTCCCTGGGTAACCTTATAGAATACCAAATAGACTGTAATACAAACTATTTGGTGGTGTGTGGTACTACAGCCGAGACTCCCACTCTGACACAAGAGGAGAAAGAGCAGATAGTACGATTCGTAATAAAGAAAAACGACAATCGTATCCCGATAGTACTTGGCATAGGCGGCAACAACACATCGGGGGTAGTAGAGCAGATAAAAAACACCGATCTCGAAGGTATATCGGCGATACTGTCTGTTGCACCGTATTACAACAAGCCTTCGCAAGAGGGTCTGTATCAGCACTATAAAGCTATTGCGACGGTTGCCGAAATACCACTGATACTCTATAACGTTCCCGGACGAACTTCGGTGAATATCACCTCGCAGACTACTTTACGGCTTGCCAAGGAGTTTCCTAACATAGTGGCTATCAAGGAAGCATCGGGCAATTTCCACCAGATAGACGAAATCATTAAGAATAAGCCCAAAAACTTTATGGTCATCTCCGGCGACGATGGTATCACTTTCCCGCTGATAACGCTTGGAGCAGAGGGAGTTATCTCTGTTATCGGCAATGCCTTCCCGAAAGAATTCGGTTCGATGGTGCGGTTTGCACTCAGAGGCGACCTTATCGGTGCGCGCGAGATACATTATCGGTTTACCGAATTGATGGACTTACTTTTTGTCGATGGAAACCCTGCCGGAGTGAAATCGATGCTGTCGGTTATGGGGTTAATAAGGAATAATCTAAGATTGCCACTTGTACCTACTACAGTGGCTACGATGGAGAAGATAAAGAAAGTGCTTGCCGAGATAAATAAACTCGAAGACAAGATACTGTTTTAATCGCGCCTCGTCTTGAACTTCGAAATATGGAAAGTAACAATTGCTGCTATTACTGCCACTAATATTTTGACCCACAGTATTTTAATAAAAAATATTATCGATACTGCGATGGAAATCCACAGCAAGCTAATGGCGAATATTTTTGTCTTCAAAGGTATCGATTTGTGTTCTCTGAAGTTCCTGATATACTCTCCTAAATATTTGTTGTTTAGTAGTTTGTAATATAGTTTTGGAGAGCTTTTTGCAAACAATGCTACCGATGCCAACAAAAAAGGTGTAGTAGGCAGTATGGGTACGAAAATTCCGATGATACCGAGCGTCAACGATATCATTCCCAACGAAATAAGTATTATTCTGAGGATATTGTTTCTAACCATTATTATTGTCCGTCAAAAAAAAACGCCATCTTATTGGCATAAAAAACGCTGCAAAAGTAGTAAAAAAGGACGATATTAGTACTTTCCATCCTACTAATGCATATTGCCATTTATCAATAAAACGGTAACTTTGCACCCGATGACTACCGATAGCGAACAATACTACAAGATTCTCCGACAGTACTGGGGATACACCGAGTTTCGTCCGTTGCAGCTCGACATCATATCGTCTGTCGGGCGAGGCGAGTCGTCTCTGGCACTGATGCCTACGGGCGGCGGTAAGTCTATCACCTTTCAGGTGCCGGCGATGGCTCTCGACGGGCTGTGTCTGGTGGTGTCGCCACTGGTGGCGTTGATGAAAGACCAAGTCGAGAATCTCCGTGCCAGAGGCATCAAAGCCGCTGCCGTCTATTCGGGTATGACGCACGAACAGATACTGACGACGCTCGAAGACTGCGAGTACGGCAATTTTAAGTTCCTCTACGTTTCGCCCGAACGGCTGAAGACAGAGCTGTTTCTGAGCCACGTGAGGTTTCTGAGAATAAGTATGATAGCTGTCGATGAGGCTCACTGTATCTCGCAGTGGGGCTACGACTTCCGCCCGTCGTATCTGCATATAGCCGATGTACTCGATATGTTGGATACCGCTGTGCCGGTATTGGCTCTGACGGCTACGGCTACGCCTGTCGTAGTAGATGATATTCAGGACAAACTGCGGTTTTCGGAGCATCGTGTCTTCCGAAAGAGTTTCGAGCGAAAGAACCTGAACTACGTCGTACGCCATACCGACAACAAGCTCGAGCAGATGCTCAGAATACTCCGCCGCGTTGCAGGGACATCTATCGTATACGTGCGTAGCAGGCAGCAGACGAAAGAGATTTCCGATTTCCTTAACAAAAACGGTATCTGTGCCGATTTTTTCCACGCAGGGCTTGCCTCCGACGACAAGAACCGAAAGCAAGACGCTTGGAAGCAGGGCAGCACACGTGTGATAGTGGCTACCAATGCTTTTGGTATGGGTATCGACAAGCCCGACGTACGCACCGTCGTACACCTCGAACTGCCCGATTCTCTCGAGGCATACTTCCAAGAGGCGGGCAGAGCGGGCAGAGACGAACGTACGGCGTATGCCGTGTTGCTGTACAGCAAAGCCGACGGAGCCAAGCTAAAGCGACGTGTCTCGGACAATTTCCCGAGTATAGAGTTCGTCGGTAAGGTCTACCAGAGCCTCGCCAACTACTTTACGTTGGCTGTGGGCAGCGGCTTCGAGGCGTGCTACGCCTTCTCGTTGTCAGACTTCTGTACGGCGTGCAAGCTACCTGTCAATCAGACATATTCGGCGCTGAAGATACTCGAACTTTCGGGTTACATAGAGCTCACCGACGAGCTGGACAATCCTTCGGTATTGCAGTTCGTCGCCACACGTGACGAACTATATCGGTTCAGAAGCCAAAATCCGCAATTGGAGAGGCTCATAGAGGTGCTCCTGCGCTCGTATACGGGGCTTTTTGCCCAGAGCGTTCACATCGACGAAGAGACCATCGCCCACAGGCTCGGCACCGACCGCAACGCCGTCTACGAAAACCTCGTCCGCCTCCATAAGATAGGCATTGTACGTTATGTGCCGTTCAAGAAGACACCGCTGCTTATCTATACACAGCGGCGTGTGGATAATACGGATTTGGTGATACCCAAGTCGGTATACGATGCTCGCCGTGAGCATTATGTAAGGCAGATAGAGGCGGTGTTGGAGTATGCCGAAGATACCGAGATATGCCTCAACAGCAAGCTACTCGACTATTTCGGCGAGAAAACCGACCGCCCCTGCAGTATCTGCTCCGTCTGCCGAGAGCAACGTGCAAAAAATCCGAATACGAAGCCGATAGAAGACGCCATAGCCGAATTGCTACGCAAAAGGCAGTACGATATCGACGACATAGCGAAACATCTGCCCTACAAAGAGGCGGAT
Source organism: Porphyromonadaceae bacterium (assembly GCA_905372135.1). Taxonomy (GTDB): domain Bacteria; phylum Bacteroidota; class Bacteroidia; order Bacteroidales; family Paludibacteraceae; genus F0058. Next base: position 7,183 of record CAJPNS010000071.1, read on the forward strand.
ATTGTGGCGACGGTACGTAAAATGCTCGACGAAGGGCGTATCGTACAAAATGAAAAAATGAAGTTGAAGCTAATACGCACAAAAACTGTTGGTTAGAGCCGAAGTCTAATCTTCTATTACAATCGGTGGAGTCTGAGGCTCTTCGAGGTTGCTTCCCAATTCTCTGAGCCTTTGGGCTACAGCAGAGCGAGAAGAGACCTTTTTGTATTGGCATATTTTGATAAGTTCGGTCGTCTGCAAGTCGAGTTTTACCTCTTTTAGTTCGTTATTCTCTTTTACCAAAGCCTCGTATCTGAAACGATTGTTGATATATACAAGCGATAAGATGAAAAGTATTATTATAAGGGGCAAGAACTTACGAAAACCTTTGTTTATAAGTATTCTACCGTCGACGATACTTTTAAGCGAGAAGCTATCGGTCGGTTTCTCGTTGCCATCGACAAGGTCTTTTTCTCTCTTTCGGTCGAGGTCTGCTTTTATATTGCCTAATAAACTCATTATTACAGAAATTCTGATGCTTTTAGAACTGCAAAATTAATAAAAAGTCGATACTCCATAATCTTTTTTTGCCGTTATCGCAGAGCAGTAATTGCCACACTGCCGATTATCTATTCCCTTTTGCAGGCAGACGAAATGCACCTCGATGAGCTACCGAATAGCAACTGATATTGTGTTCTTCGGCTATACGTTGGAATAGTAGTTGTTTTTTTCTGCTTACACTTGCAGCAAGTATTATATTGTTTGGGTGGAAATAATAACGCAGTAAATTGTGTGACGCATACACTCCTCCTGTGATTATGAGATAATCGACAACAAGCTTATAATTAGCCCTGTAGCGATAAATACTATCGGATGATACGACGACGAAACTTTTGCCGTCGAACTCAAACGTATTGACTCCTAACGCAGTATCCAAACCGATATATGTCGGAGTGGGGCGGTTGCTGTGTAGCCAAAAATTGTCGGTAAGTTGCTCCGATGTTTGTATGTCGTTGGTGATAAGTATGTTATCACTGTTATTCAGGATGTTTATAGCGTCACATTTATTGTCGTTGAATACTACTACCTCATTGGAATCGATATTTGATACTTTATTGAAAATTTCTATGCCGAAAAATGCTATACAAGAGACTAATAATACCATCATATACTTGAATTTGACTTTATAAGACAAAAATCCTAAGGAAATGATTGATACATAAATCAATATCAATTGTAAAGGACTTATCCACGAATGCAAGGTGGCAAAAGGAAAATGTTCTATCGTATTGAGTAGGAAGTTCATCGCCCTCGTAGTCCATACTAGCAAAAAAGATATTATGTCGTTGATAAACGGTATTTTATAAAATGCAAACAGAGCCACATCGATATATATAATAATTCCTGCAAATGGTACTCCTACGAAATTCGAGAGTAAGAAATAGTTAGGAAATCGGTGAAAATAGTAGATGCAAAGCGGTGCAGCTCCTATCTGTGCCGCTATCGATAGAGATGTAATTGTCCACACGTAGCGGAGCGGTCGATTGTCGAACGTAACCCACTTCTCTATCTTGGGCTGAAAATAGATGATAGATAGCAATGCCGAGTACGAGAGTTGGAAACCGACATTGAACAGCCACATGGGATTGATAATGAGCAATACAAAAGCCGATAGGAATATGTTGTTGTATATCGACGACGGTCGGTCGAATACTTTCGATAGGGCAAATACCGAAAACATAAACACAGCTCTGCATACCGACGGCGAAAGCCCCGTAATGAATGCATAGAACCATAGAGCAATGATTATCAGTATCCATTTGATACGTTTAGTATATTCTTTCTTGTCGAGAAAGGCAAGTAAAAACCCCAACATCACATATATGACTCCTACATGCAGCCCGCTTACCGAAAGTACGTGAGATGCTCCCGTTGCCGAGAAACTCTCGCTCAATTCGGGCGAAATGGCATCGGTATATCCGAGTGTCAGTGCCGATATTACGGCAAATTCATCGCCTGTAATATTCATACTGTGAAGGATATCGAGCAACCTCATTCTCGAATGTTGGGCAAGACGTATTATAGAAAAATTTTTGTTGCTATCGATAAGTTTCCAGTTGCTGCTATCGACATATCCGGTACCGCATATTCCTTTACGTAAGAGGTGCTCTCGGTAGTCGAATTCGTCGGGATTCCCTTTCGGTGATGGTAGTGATATACAGGTATGTACCAGAAGTCTATCGCCACTTCGGAGCGATTTTGCCCGACTCTCTTTTTGCAAATACAATACTACTTTACCGTCGATACGGCTTGCAGCAGTAGAATCGGAATATTGCAATAAGTCGGCATATACAAGTATCGATTTCTGTTTCTCGATAGGGTAGCGGCTGAGCTCTACCTCGAAAAATCCTGTTTTGCCATCGGCAATATTTTTAGGTATATTGCTATAAAAATCATATCCAAGCAGGTAACCGAGTGAAAAGATTAGTAACATAACGGCAACACCAAAAATAACATCTGACTGTAAGCGATTTTTGGTAAAGAGGCAAAAACAGGAAGCAGACTTCTCATAGCCGACGAGACAGCCGATTTTGTCGAG
>CAJPNS010000072.1 GCA_905372135.1 Porphyromonadaceae bacterium
ATATATTTCTTTCTGATAAACAGATTATTTTTTTATATAAACCGAAACAGTATGAAACTCAATACCCTGAAATTGACTTTGATAATGGTTTTCTGTAGCGTATCGCTCGTACTGACGGCACAGAAGAACGATAGTGCCAAGACCATTCGTAACGTACAGATAGAGAGAGAGTACACTCCCGAAGTAGTACCTGTAGAACGTCCAAACATCAATCTGCAAGTAGAAAATCTCCGTGTGCAGAAGGCAAAGCCTGCATACAGCAACTATATAAAACTCTATGAAATACAGGCCGCTCCGATAATACCTCTACAGCCCAAAGAACTTGGAGCTCTAAACAGAGAGACTCCCAAAGCTGGTTTCTTTCGTTTGGGCTTGGGACCTCTATTCCGCTGGCTCGGCGACTTCTGGTACCCGGTATGGAATACCGACGACGGATATTTCGATATCTTTGCCAGTCACGACGGTATACTATCGGTCGGAAACGTACCACCAAAGAAACTATTCAATACCAAGATAGGACTAAATTTCAACAAAAACTTCGACGGACTGCAGTTTTATCTCTCGGCTATATATGCCAACGAATGGTTCACCTACTACGGAACGGATACGGCTTTGCAAACAAATAATAATGCTCGAGATTGGGACGAGCTATTTGCCCCAAAACAATCGTTCAACAAATCGAACTTTGTACTCGGATTACGTACCCTCGGCAGAGACGACAACGAAATGCTCTGGAACGGCTATTTGAATTATAAATTGTTTTCGTCGGACAAGCACTTATCCGAACACAACATAAACGCCGTATTCTCTTTCGATAAACTTATCGACGATAATTCGCTATCGGGCGAAGGTGGCGCCAAAGTCTTCTTCTACAACAATCACGACAGCGTGGCTATGAAAGAACTTCCGACCGTAATGGGCATCGACTCGGCACGGTGGAAACCGAACGTGATATTGTTTCTCAACCCAGCTCTAAAGCTCGATTTCGACGAGGTGAAGATAAAACTCGGAGTAAAATCGTTCTATAGCTTCGGGCGTACACCGGCAGTAGCCATTTCTCCCGATGTAAAGATAGACTATCTTCTCGACGATTTTCTGAATCTTTATGCAGGTATAGGCGGCGATTATACTATCAATTCGCTTGCTCACATCACGCAACGCAATCGTTACTACAACATGTCGGCAGTGGGATACAACACATATACGCCGTTCGATGCTTTTGCGGGTTTCAAGGTAAAGGTTCTAAAAGGACTGATGGTAGATGCTTCGGTAGGTTATAAATATGCGTTCAATGCTATGTTTTTCAAAAACGATGCCTTCTTTTACGGCACAGATACCTGCTACAACCGCTTTTTCGAAGCGACGTTCTACAATGGCGGCTTCTTTCACGCCAATGCACGACTAAGCTACAATATAAAAGAACGCGCAAATATCTTTGCTTCAATGGAATACATAAAAGGCAGCCTATCGACAAACAACATACAGTCGCTGGCTTTGCCTTGGCATACACCCAGATGGCGTATAAATGCAGGAACAGACTTCAAAGTAGGCAAAAACTTCTTTGGCGGACTTAATTTCTATTTCGCCTCGACAATGAAAGCCGAACAGTTCGCTTGGAACAATGCTAATAACACAAAGCAAACGATTATCGATTTGCCATCTACCTACGACCTCAATCTGAACGCAGGCTACAATGCAAGCAGAAACGTATCGATATTCGCACAGCTCAACAATATTCTGGCTATATCGCCTTCGCTGAATCCTCAGATTTGGTACGGCTATCGGACAATGGGCTTCAACGGTCTTATAGGGTTCTCGGTTCAGTTCTGATGGCAGTAAACATTTGGTGCTTATAACAAAAAAAGAGCAACACTCCGAATTATGCTTCGACTGGCTGTAATAAACGGCGCAAACCTCAATATGCTCGGACGACGGGAGCCCGAGATATACGGCAATACATCGTTCGAAGAGTATTTGGGGCATCTACGAGAGAGCTACGCTTCTACCGTCGTTTTCGACTACTATCAGTCGAATATCGAAGGTGAGTTGGTAGATTACATACAGAAGGCAGGCACCGACTCCAACGGCATTATCGTAAACGCCGGCGGTTATTCGCACACATCGGTAGTAATAGCCGATGCCATCAAAACGGCAAAAGTGCCATGCGTCGAAGTGCATATATCGAATGTTTTCAGAAGAGAAGAAATACGTCGCAGTTCGCTCATTTCGGCGTACGCCGAGGGAGTCGTTATCGGGCTTGGACTCGATGGCTACAGGCTTGCTGTAGAGTGGTTTTTGCAGCGAGAGCAGTAAGAGTGCAGAGATAGTAAGTTTTCTATTTAAAAAGGAGAAAAAAATGAGATTCTTAATAAGTGGAGGAGGTACAGGCGGGCATATTTTCCCTGCTATAAGCATAGCAAATGCCCTGCGACAGGCAGAACCCGACTGCGAGATACTGTTCGTCGGAGCCAATCGGCGTATGGAAATGGACCGCATCCCCGAAGCGGGCTACGATATAGTGGGGCTCGATGTCTACGGCATCGAACGCCGAAAAATATGGAAAAACGTTAAGGTGTTGTATGGTTTCTTGAAGAGCTACCTCGAAGCTCGAAAGATAGTTCGTCGGTTTGCACCCGACGCAGCCATCGGTGTGGGCGGATATGTCTCGGCAGCAGCTATGCGTGCGGCTGCATCATTGGGAGTACCGGTGATACTGCAAGAGCAAAACTCTTTTGCGGGGATTACAAATAAATTCCTTGCTCGGCGAGCAAAAAAAATATGCGTGGCATACGACGGAATGGAGCGTTTTTTCGACAAATCGAAGATAGTCTTTACAGGCAACCCCGTACGCCAAAACATATTGAGTAGAGATTTCGAAATCGACGAGGCATACCGATATTTCCATCTCGACCCATCGAAAAAGACTCTACTCATAGTAGGAGGCTCGCTCGGAGCACGTACTATCAACGATAGTATTATGGCTCATATAAAAGAGCTGCGACAGAGCGACATACAAGTAATCTGGCAGACAGGAAAATATTATTTTTCGAATATAAAAGAATATATCCAAGGGCTGTATCCAAGTGTAACCGACGGCAATCCTCTGTATTTCGATAATATCTTCGTGTCCGATTTCATCTCGAAGATGGACTATGCTTACGCCATAGCCGACGCCGTAATATCGCGAGCAGGAGCAAGCTCCATTTCGGAACTTTGTCTGCTGGGCAAACCCTCGATACTTGTCCCTTCGCCCAATGTGTCGGAAAATCACCAATACCACAACGCTATGTCTCTGGCAAATAAAAACGCTGCCATCGTCGTAGAAGATCACAATGCCAAGCAAACTCTTGTGGAGCAGGCAGTAAGCCTCATCGCCGACGACAAACGATTGGCAGAGCTAAGCTGCAATATAAAGCAGCTTGCCGCCAACAATTCGGCAGAGGCAATAGCAGCGGTAATACTGGAGGAGGCACGCAAAAAGAGATAATTTATTAAAACGAAAAAACACACATCAAATCAATATTTATGGGGATATCTATAAGTAAACAAGCAATTTATTCGGAAGTTCGTTCGTATCTTGGCATCACATTCGGGCTGTTTTTGTATGTATTGGCGTGGGTGGCGTTCCTTATCCCCAACGAAATAGTGGGCGGAGGAGCTACGGGATTCGCTACCGACATTCATTTCCTATCGGGTAATATCATTCCTATCAACTACGCTTTCTTTTTCACAAACGCTGTGCTGCTGGCATTGGGTTTCTATATTCTGGGCAATAAGTTCGGAATAAAGACTATTTACGGCATATTTTTCACGTTTTTTATGCTTACCGTCTTGCCCGAACCTACCTTTATCACCAATTCGTTCAAAGATGGCGACAAACTTATTTGTGCCATAATAGGCGGTATTGTATCGGGATTTGGTATAGCAATCGCTTTTCGCAATGGCGGTAGTGCGGGAGGAACCGATATTGTGGCTATGATAATATCGAAATACCGCAATGTGTCGCCTGGCAAAGTATATCTATACTCCGACTTGTTCATTATAGGCGCATCGTTTTTTATCAATTTCGACTTTCGCACGATAGTATACGGATACGTCACGATGGCGGTCTTTTCGTATTCGGTCGACCTCATATTGTCGGGAGCGAAACAGTCGGTACAGATATTCATCATTTCCAAGAAATACGAAGAGATAGCCAATAAGATAAATCGCGAAACACACCGTGGCGTAACAGCCCTCGATGCACTTGGCTGGTACAATCAGAAAGAAAGCAAAGTACTTATGGTGGTAGTTCGTAAAAAAGACACCAAGCAGATTCACCGTATAATACAAGATATCGACCCCGATGCCTTCATCTCGGAGGCAAGTGTAATGGGGGTCTACGGCAATGGCTTCGATGTAATGAAGAGGTAGCGGCTATCATTTTTTTGTCGACTTAGGCGAAAAAAGTGTAACTTTGTGAGCATTTTCCTATTGCAGTAAAGAGGACTAGTAACTATTTAAATTTAAATATATTATGTATCAGGATTTTCAGAAATTTCTTACCAATGAGTTGCAGGAGATAAAAACTGCCGGACTCTGGAAGAATGAGCGTGAAATCACATCACCTCAAAACTCAAACATCAGCGTGAAAGAAGACAAAGTGCTCAACTTCTGCGCCAACAACTACCTCGGTCTCGCCAACAATCCACGCCTCATAGCTGCCGCCAAGAAGGCTATGGACGAACGCGGTTACGGTATGGCATCTGTTCGTTTTATCTGTGGTACGCAAGACTTGCACAAGGCACTCGAAAAAGCCATCGCCAAGTTTTTCAATATGGAAGACACCATCTTGTATGCCGCTTGCTTCGACGCCAACGGCGGTGTATTCGAGCCGCTGCTCGGCGAGAAAGACGCCATCATCTCCGACGCCCTCAACCACGCCTCTATCATCGACGGAGTGCGTCTGTGCAAGGCACAGCGTTTCCGCTACGCCAACGCCGATATGGCAGACTTGGAGGCTCAGCTTGTAGCTGCCAAAGATTGTCGCTTCAAACTTATAGTTACCGACGGTGTATTCTCTATGGACGGCAACGTGGCTCCGCTCGATAAGATATACGATTTGGCACAGAAACACGGTGCAATGGTAATGGTAGACGAAAGCCACTCGGCAGGTGTCGTAGGCAAAACCGGTCGCGGCGTTACCGAACGTTACGACCTTATGGGTAAAATAGAGATAATCACGGGTACTCTGGGCAAAGCCTTCGGTGGAGCCATCGGCGGATTTACCACAGGTAAAAAAGAGATTATCGATATGCTCCGTCAGCGTTCGCGTCCGTATCTCTTCTCGAACTCTATACCGCCTATGGTAGCTGCCGCAGGTATCGAAGCGTTGAACATCATGCAGAACTCCAACGACCTGCAAGACAAGCTACACGCCAACACCGAATACTTCGTATCGAAGATGAAAGCCGCAGGATTCGACATCAAACCGACGGAATCGGCTATCTGTGCCGTGATGCTCTACGATGCTAAACTGTCGCAGGATATGGCTGCCGCTATGATGAAAGAGGGCATCTACGTTACAGGCTTCTACTATCCCGTAGTACCGAAAGGACAGGCTCGTATCCGCGTACAGATTTCGGCAGCTCACGAGCGCGAACACCTCGACAAATGTATAGCCGCATTCACCAAGATAGGAAAAGAGCTCGGCGTATTGAAATAGAAAGACTTAGTCGTATTTAACGAGTGCAAAGACGTTCCCTTTTGGGGAGCGTCTCGCTTTTTTATGGATATCATCAGACAGAGTCAAAAACTCCATTCCTACTTCAAAAATCCAAATAAATCACAAAAGAGTTAAGTGAATGATATACCGTAAAAAAAGAGAAAAGAATTTTGTCTCTTTTCTCTCTTAAAAACAATCCAAAATGATGACTTTTCTTCTATTCTCTACTCTTTTGCCTCAGTGGTAGATTCTTCGGTAGCCTCAGGTTGTGCTTCAGACTCAGCTGCTTCGGCTGCTGCTTGTTGCTCTGCAAGTTTTGCCTCGGCCAATTTTTTAGCCACAGCCTCGGCTCTTGCCTTATTCTTCGCCTTTTCGGCATCCAAACGTTTGTTGGCTTCACCGGCTTTATCCGATTTGGCTTTTTCCTGCTGTTTGGTCAGAATATCGGCTTTTTCTCTCTTCCAAGCCTCGAATTTTTGTTCTGCCGTAGTCTCATCGAAAGCTCCTTTTTTCACTCCACCGAGTAGGTGTTTTTTATACAATACGCCCTCTTTTTTGAGTATCATATTGGCAGTATCAGTAGGCTGAGCACCTACACCTACCCAATACAAAGCTCGTTCGAAATTGAGATTTATTGTAGCAGGATGAGTATTGGGGTTGTACGTACCTAACCGCTCAATACAGCGACCGTCTCTCGGCGACCTGCTATCTGCTACTACAACGTGGTAATAGGCATACCCCTTGCGTCCGTAACGCTGCAATCTTATTTTTGTTGCCATTCTTTTGATAATTAAGTTATTAATTCTTTTACCTAAATTGCTTTTTCTCGAAAAGCGAGTGCAAAGGTAATAAAAAGATTTTGATTGAATACTCTTTTGAGCAAAATAAATCCATATATACATAATAAACAGCCTATTAGCTACAGCAACCATTATTTTCCATATTTATTAGCAAACAAGCAATAATAAACAGCATTTATATTACGTAAACCGCTAATTATCAGCAATAAGAACAAAACACATATTTTATCGAAAAAAAATCGATAAAAACATTGTCGGTAAAGAAAAATGTAGTACCTTTGTGCCGCTATTATAAATAATAAATTTAATATTTCAATTAATTAAAAATGAAAAAATTAGTATTATTCTTTGCTGCTGCTGTTGCAGTAACATTCGCCGCTTGCGGCAACAAGGCTTCTGAAAACGAAGTAAAAGACACAGTTGTTGTAGAAACAATGACAGAAGAAGTAGTTACTCCTGCTGTTGATTCTATCGCAGTTGACACTACTGCTCAGGCTGTAAAATAACAGACTTAGCATAGTAAGTGCAAAAAACAAGCCGCCCTATTTCGGGGACGGCTTTTTTTGTACTACTGTCACTCTGGGCGAAACTAAATGATAAATCTTACTTGCTTGAAATAATATTTTCGTTCTTCGCCTTTATCGGTGGTGAGATAGAGCATACCGTCGTCGGCAATATCTACAATCTTGGCATCGAAACGCACGCCATCGGCTTCGTATGGATAGAATCCGTCGCGTCGATACAACAGGCTAAAATACTGTTCCTTACACTCAGATTTATTTTCGATACTAAAACCGTCGACTCTGTCGAGTATCTCGTGGCGGAGGCTTTGCAATAATGAGTCGATGTGGTACCGCTCTCCCGTAATGCTACGCATCGAAGTAGCGGTGGCTCTATTTTGCAGAAAAACTTCCTGATTGACGTTGAGACCTATACCCACTATGGAGTATTGCATTGTTTTGCCTACGATTCGGTTTTCGATGAGTATTCCAGCTATCTTTTTATCGCCGACGAAGATATCGTTTGGGTATTTTATGCGTGCAGATATCTGATAGCGACTCAAGAAACGACAGATAGCTATGGAGACTACCTCAGATAAGAGAAACTGGCGGTCGAGAGGGAATTTGTGTGTGTGCAACAGAAGCGAAAAGAGTAAATTCTCGCCGTCGGCACTCTCCCAGACATTTCCTGCTTGCCCCCTACCTGCCGATTGGAAACTGCTACAGACACAATATCCGTGAGTAAAAGCTCCTTGGCTAATGAGGTCGCTTAAATAGCTATTGGTAGAGGATGTCGTTTGCAGCAACAACGTATCAGTGAGATGGGTTTTCATAGTTTTCGATAGTGTTTAGTAGGAGTTTCTCTATTGAGGCGACTATATTTCGTCGCTTGCCACGGAATCCGTTCACCATGACTACTACGGAATACGTCTTTTCGCCCTTGCATATATAGCCTGCATAGCACTGAACGCCGCCGATACTACCCGACTTGAGATGAGCTTTACCCGCAAGCGGAGTATCTTTGAGGAAATTGCGGACAGTACCGCTGACACCCGCCACAGGCAATGAACGCAAGAAAACATCGTAGTTGGTGCTATGGCGATACATATAGATGAGCAAATCGTTGAGAAGTGCGGCAGGAAAGGTATTGGCTGCCGTAAGCCCGCTGCCGTCGAGCATATTCAGATGTGCAATATCGATTCCTCGCTTGCTCCAAAATGTTTTTATAACGTTGATACCACTGTCGAAAGAAGCGCGGTCTGCCGAAAAAAGAGCGATGTATTTCGCAAGAGACTCGGCAAACATATTATTCGAATAGACGTTTGTAACACGTACGATGTCGGCAAGCGGCGGTGAGAAGGCTACAAACAGAGGAACGAGGTGATTGTGTCGAGGATAGTATTTATCGAACGAGATACGGATATTGCCGAGTAGAGAGATACCTCTTTGCTGCAAAGTATCGCGAAATGCCTGCAAAAGCACGAGTGGCGGATTGCCATTATCGGCTTTGACTATAAAATTGGAGGTGTTGGCTTCGAGCGAACCCGTAATGGTACGTTGCAAAGAGTAGGGGACGCCCGAAAAAAACGAGTTGTCGCCTACGCCTCTTTTGGCAGTGAGTCGATTGACTACGGTGAAGTCTTTGATATGCGGGTATATACCGATAATACTCGGTTTTGTCCCCGATTTGGCGGTACGGAATGTTACGGCAACAATATTGTCGTAGAAAGAGAGCCCATAGACACCGGCTGCATAGTAGTTGCCAATATCGGGACTACTCCACCCCGCAGGAATAGCAACGGAATCGAATAAAGAGAGGTCGGCAACGATATCTCCCTCGATACGCGAGATACCGGAAGGTGCGTATCGGCATATAGCATCGCTCCAACGCGACAAAAAATCGCGGTCGGAAAAGTACGATGAGCCTATCGTGGGGTCGCCAACGGCACGAACGATAAGATTGCCGTGTAGAGTGCTGTCGGAGATATTGCCATCGATAAGAATCTCGGTAGCAAAACGAAAGTTTTCACCGAGCAACTCGAGGGCAGTGGCAGTAGTAATAAGTTTGGTGATGGAGGCAGGTGTCATAGGTGTGCGACTATCGATATCTGCGATGGTGGTATCGGAAGCGATATCGGTGATAATAAGAGACATACGAACATCACTCGAACTCTGAGAGAAGAGAGATAAAGAGCAGCCGAATGCGAACAAAAAAATCAGGCAAGTGATTTTCGCCACGAAGCAGACAACCGTTTTTCCAAAAGACATAATCAATTCTACCAAAACGCATAAAAGATTTTTTCGAAGCAACGACAACCGAAACCGAAAAGTAGCGATATCAATAAATGATACTAATGATAAAAATATAGACGGCAGCGGGTATAACGGCGAAAATGACACTATCGAGACGGTCGAGCAGTCCGCCGTGCCCGGGCATAATATGTCCGGAATCCTTGACGCCTACCGTACGTTTGAGTAGACTCTCGAGAAGGTCGCCCAGAGTGCCGAAAACCACAATGATGATGGCAAAGATAAGCCAACGAATGGGCGAAACGGTTATTTCGCAAGCCATAGGTTCTGAGACTGTAAGATAAA
>CAJPNS010000073.1 GCA_905372135.1 Porphyromonadaceae bacterium
AGCCGGTATACAGCGATACGTCGTCGAATCACGCTATCGTCCTTGCCACCAACAAACAGAACGCCATCGCAAAAAACTGGAAGGTACAGTACGGAAACTATACAGACATACCCGCTACTACGGGTACATACGTCTGCGGCACAGTGCACCTCGATACCTATATCACCCTTACCGTTAAAAGCGGCGAGGCGATACGGCTCGACTTCGAGGCAGCTGCCGACGGCACGCCCGTACGTATCGTAAGCGGCAGCAATACGCAAGACATCACCGTCGGCACAAGATGGAAAGGCACTAACTACTACACCGCCGACGGCACCAAGATGACCGTCTATGGCAATATAATTGGCTTCGATTGCAAAGAAAACGAAGATAACATCACCGCTCTCGACGTATCGCACAATACTCAGTTGACGGAGTTAGATTGCAAAAAAAATAATCTTAGCAGCCTCTACCTATCGAAGAATACGCAGTTGACGGAGTTAGATTGTTCCTACAATAATCTTAGCAGCCTCGACGTATCGAAGAATATGCAGTTGACGAAGTTATATTACAACAAAAATAATCTTAGCAGCCTCGACGTATCGAAGAATACGCAGTTGACGTGGTTATATTGTAACAAAAATAATCTTAGCCACCTCGGCATATCGAAAAATACGGCATTGACGGTTTTGAGCTTATGGGGAAATAAGTTCTCTACCGCTACTTTGGATGCTATCTATTGCCGTATACCCGATATGACAGGACAACCGCGAAAAGGATACATATTGCCCATACATGAAACTTCGTCGGCTACGGAGCAGAATAATGTCAATGCCACTAATGCTAATAACGCCACCGATAAAAACTGGCGAGTAGTAATATATAAAAACGACGATACTATTGACGATATCACTACTACCGGCACATACGACTGTAGCACTTCCGTAGTCGAAGCCACAGCCGAGCAGGCTCTCACACTCTACCCGAACCCTGTGGCAGACGTGCTATATCTCTCGGCTACCGCTCGCACCATACGTGTGTACGATATGTACGGCACCGAGGTAGCCCACGCCACCGATACCGACAAGGTAGAAGTCTCGCACCTGCCCGCAGGCGTCTACACCGTCAGAGCCGACGGCACAGTAGCGAAGATGGTAAAACGGTAGGTTTTGGGTTTTAGGTATTAGGTTTTTGAATAAAGGCGAACCGCACGGTTCGCCTTTTGTTTCTCCTCTACCACCCAACACCTAAAACCTCGCTTAAACAATTAAACAATTCAACGCTTAAACAAAAAGGGCAACCGCAAACGATTGCCCCATACAAACAAATTCCTAGTACTAAAAAAGAATTTTATTAGAAACGTTACTCCGACCACTACAACTTAGGACCTGCCGCTACGAGCGATTTCCCGAGTGCATTACCTGTGAATTTGTCGAAATTCTTGATGAAACGTCCTGCCAAGTCTTTTGCCTTGGCGTCCCACACCGATTTGTCGTCGTAGGTATTGCGTGGGTCGAGTATGTTTGTGTCTACGTCGTGTAGCTCGGTAGGCACTGCCAAGTCGAAGTAAGGTATGGTCTTGGTCGGCATCTTGTCGATAGAGCCGTCTATGATAGCATCTATTATACGACGCGTATCTTTGATTGATATACGTTTGCCCGTACCGTTCCAGCCGGTGTTTACTAAGTACGCTTTGGCTCCCGATTTCTTCATCTTACGCACCAATTCTTCACCGTACTTTGTCGGGTGCAGCGACAAGAAAGCCGCTCCGAAGCAAGCCGAGAATGTTGGTGTCGGCTCGGTTATTCCGCGTTCGGTGCCGGCGAGCTTTGCCGTGAAACCGCTGAGGAAGTAGTACTGTGTCTGTTCGGGTGTAAGTATCGATACAGGCGGCAATACTCCGAAAGCATCGGCAGTGAGGAATATCACTTTTTCGGCTGCTCCTGCCTTAGATACAGGGCGTACGATATTTTTTATATGATATATGGGGTAACTTACGCGAGTATTTTCGGTAACGCTCTTGTCGCAGAAGTCTATTTTGCCGTCGGCCGATACCGTTACGTTTTCCAGAAGTGCGTCGCGGCGTATGGCGTTGTAGATATCGGGTTCGGCTTCTTTGCTAAGGTTTATTACCTTGGCATAACATCCTCCCTCGAAGTTGAATACTCCCTCGTCGTCCCAGCCGTGTTCGTCGTCGCCGATAAGCAGACGTTTGGGGTCGGTCGAGAGCGTAGTCTTACCTGTACCCGACAGACCGAAGAATATGGCTGTGTGTTTGCCTTCGAGGTCTGTATTTGCCGAACAGTGCATCGAGGCGATACCTTTGAGTGGCAGTAGATAGTTCATATACGAAAACATACCCTTTTTCATTTCGCCACCGTACCAAGTGTTGATGATTACCTGTATTTTCTCTTCGAGGTTGAAGGCAACGGCAGTCTCCGAGTTTAGTCCCAACTCTTTGTAGTTGTCTACCTTTGCCTTCGATGCGTTGAATATAACGAAGTCTGGTTCGCCGAAATGTTCCAACTCCTCTTCGGTAGGACGTATAAACATATTCCTTACGAAATGTGCCTGCCAAGCTACCTCCATTATAAAACGAACTTTGATTCGTGTTTTAACGCTGGCGCCACAAAAAGCATCCACCACGTAGAGTTTCTTCCCCGACAGTTCGCCGACGGCTATGCGTTTGAGTTCTCGCCAAGCATCTTTTGTAATAGGTTTGTTGTCGTTAGGATATTCGGGCGATGTCCACCAAACGGTATCTTTGGATACGTCGTCCATTACGAAAAATTTGTCTTTCGGCGAGCGTCCCGTATAGACACCTGTCATAACGTTGATGGCTCCGAGCTCGGTAAGCTGACCTCGGTCGAAGCCCGTAAGGTTAGGATTTGTTTCTTCTTTGTAAAGAGTTTCATAAGACGGATTGTAGACGATTTCGGTTACCCCCGTTATTCCGTACTTAGCTAAATCTATCTGTTTCATAAGTGAATTGAAATTTGAATGTTGATATTTTATGTGTTTAATTATATTCTATCGACGAAATGCACTCTGCTCCGAAAAACGGTAGCAAAGTTAGTAATAATTCGCCTTATATAGTACAAATAGGGCATACTTTATTCAGGTCGACGATTTACCGCAGCCCCTGCGAGAGTCGTTTGTTCTCATCTTGCAGCAAACGAATGCGGTCAAGCAGATTGTGTATGATTTCGAGACCGGGGATATTGACCTCCAAGTCGTAGTGCCAGTTGGAAAACTGCTCCAACTTCTGAAGCTCGTCGTAGTGCAGATATGTGGTTTGATCGACAACTTCGGTCTGTATCAGCCCCACTGCCTCCAATTCGTCGAAAAACGCAACTTCTATGTCGTATATTTTCACAACTTCTTCGCGAGATATTTTTTCGTTCATAACGGTTTAGCTGTTTTTAAGTTGTTCAAAAAGTTCTTTCTGCTTCTCTGTAAGATTTTTCGGCAACAGTACCTCGTACGATATGAACAAATCGCCGTATTGACCGTCTTTTTTGTATATCGGGAATCCTTTGCCTTTGAGGCGGACGGTAGTACCGTTTTGTGTCTCGGGTTGTACTTTGAGCCTTACCTTACCGCCAAGCGTATCTACCTCTATATCACCTCCGAGCATAGCGGTATAGAGGTCTATCGGCACTTTTATCTTTAGGTCGTTGCCCGAACGCTCAAACTGAGCATCGGGTGCGATGGCAAAGGTAATATACAGGTCGCCATTCGGTCCGCCGTTGTAACCCTCTTGTCCGTAACCTTTTAGCTTTATCTGCTGCCCGTCGTAGGCTCCCGCCGGTATCGTGATACGTATGTTTTTACCGTTTATATTGAATGTACGCTGGTGTGTTGCCGCCGCCTCACGTAGCGATACGGGCATCTCTGCGTGTATATCTTGCCCTTTGAATCGCCCCGAGGCACTACCGTACTGCCGTCTGCCGAAACCGCCTGCGGCACCGCCGCCGAACATATCGCGGAAGAAGTCCGAGTAATCGCCCGCTCCATCGAAATAAGTCTCCCGATAGCCGTCGCCCGAGAAACCGCCGCTATACTGTTGCTGCTGTTGACGGGCTTTTTCGTACGCTTCGCCCTGCTGCCAATGTTCGCCGTATTTGTCGTACTTGGCTCGGTTTTCGGGATTGCTCAGCACTTCGTTGGCTTCGTTTATCTCTTTGAACCTCTGTTCGGCAGTCTTGTCGTTAGGGTTCATATCGGGGTGGTACTTACGTGCCAATTTCCGATAGGCTTTCTTGATATCGTCGGGCGTAGCGGTCTTGTCTACTCCCAACACTTTATAATAATCTATATAAGGCATTTCTTTATTATGATAATAAAAATATTATATGTTTTTTTTCATCTATATAAAAATAAGAATCATCAGCTGGGCTATGAGTATTCTAAGGAACATAGTAAGCGGATACACAGTAGAATATGCTACGGCAGGCTCATCGTTGGGAGCAATGGAATTGGCATAAGCCAAAGCAGGCGGATTGGTAGAGGAGCCGGCTAACAGTCCGACGATAGAGAAATAATTCATTTTCATTTTCTTACGGGCAAAAATACTTATCGACATCATAGGAATACAAGTAATAAGTACGCCAAAGGCAAGCCACAGTAAGCCATTCGACGAAAATACGGTATCTACAAAACTTCTGCCTGCTTCGATGCCGACACTGGCAAGGAACAGCGAGATACCGACTTCTCGCAACATAAGGTTGGCGCTCTGTGTGGTGTATGTTACCATATTGAATTTGGGTCCGAAACGCCCTATAAGTATGGCGATAATCAGAGGACCTCCCGCCAGACCGAACTTGACAGGCATCGGTATACCGGGAAACGCAAACGGAATAGACCCGAACAGTATACCCAATACGATACCTATGAATATGGTAGCAATAGGCGGCTCATTGAGCTTTTTGAGCGTATTGCCGAGTAGACGTTCGACACGGCATATATCTGTCAGTTCGCCTACAACCATCACACGGTCGCCCACGTGCAGAGCAAGGTTAGGGGTAGCCATAAGGTCGATACCCGAACGATTGACACGAGTAACATTGACATTATATATCGAATGTAGACGGAGCTTTGCCAATGTTTTTCCGTTGATATTATCCTGTGTTACAATGATACGGCGAGAGACAAGCACCGACTCGGACTCTTGCCAGTCGATATCGGTTTTCCGTCCCATAAAAGATATGATAGCCTCTTCGTCGGCAAGGCTCGCCACTATCTTCACCACATCGTCTTGTTGGAGCACAGTATCGGCGTGCGGCGTAAAATATTGATTATTACGCTTCAATCGAGATATTATAAATTGTCTTCCTATAAGATTGCGTATATCTTCGATGGTCTTATTGTTGAGCACCTCGCTCGTAAAAACCACAGAGAACGGTTCGGGTTTTTCGGCAGAATCGGATTGGGCGGTCAATTTTTCGTTTTCTTTTTCGAGATTTATTCTAAAAATAAAACGAATAAGTATCATCGTCAATATAACTCCCAGTACACCAAAAGGATACGCCACAGCATACCCAAGTGCAATCTGCGGTATTTCGTCGATTTTGCCCGCATCGAACAACTGTCTCAATGCCTCTTGGGCAGCACCTAAACCGGGCGTATTAGTAACGGCACCCGACATTATACCCGTCAGAGACGGCATAGTAACATTGGGAGTAAAGATATAAAAAAGCACCACTACCACAACGACATTAAGCAATATTAAGCTCGTCGCAAGCAGATTCATCATCATACCGTCTTTTTTGAACGACGAAAAGAACGAGGGACCTACTTGTAAACCTATCGAAAAGACAAACAGTATCAACCCAAACTCTTTGATAAAGTGCGATATGGCAGTATCGACCACGAAACCGAAGTGCCCTGCTACGATGCCCGCAAACAGCACAAAGGTTACACCGATAGAGATACCGAAAACTTTCACTTTACCCAGCGTTATGCCAATAGCTATCACTGTGGCATATAGCAAAATAGTGTAGGCAACGCTGCCCGAATGAAATTGTGCCAGATATTGTTCCATTTCGTTAGGTGTTTTTTTATAGTGTGTTTTTTATGTGTAATATATTGAATATTAAGATTGTTTATGAGATAATGTATATCCGAAATTTCTAAGTTTGTTTTCGCGATTTCGCCAATCTTTCTCGACTTTGACGTAGAGTTGCAGAAACACTTTCTTCTGAAAAAATGCCTCTATGTCTTTCCTTGCCGCAGAGCCTATCTTTTTGATAGCCAAACCATTTTTACCTATGATTATACCCTTTTGGCTATCGCGCTCACAATAGATTACAGCCGAGATATTTATGATATTCTCCTCCTCTTTAAACTCCTCGACGGCAACCTCCACGCTATAAGGCACTTCTTTGTCGTAACAGAGAAGTATCTTTTCGCGTATGATTTCGTTCACAAAAAAACGCTCGGGGCGGTCGGTCAGAGCATCTTTGTCGAAATACGGCGGCGACTCGGGCAGAAGCTCCACAATACGTTTGAGCAACTGCGAGATACCGAATCGTTCTTGTGCCGAAATCGGTACTATCTCGGCTTCGGGTAGTGCCGTGTGCCAAAAATCGACAAGTTTCAGCAGGCGTTGTTCGTCGATAAGGTCTATTTTATTGATTATCACGAACGTTTTACTTCCTATATGCTTTACTTTCTCCAAGAAATCGGCATTTTTTTCGCAGTTATCCGCAACATCCGTTACATAGAGCAATATATCGGCGTCTTTGAGAGCAGAGTCCGAAAATTCACGCATACTCTCCTGCAACTTATAGTTCGGTTTGAGCACCCCAGGAGTATCTGAATATACAATCTGGAAATCTTCGCCATTGACAATACCCATTATCCTATGTCTTGTAGTCTGAGCCTTAGAGGTAATGATAGAGATACGCTCGCCGACGAGGGCGTTCATCAGTGTCGACTTGCCAACGTTGGGATTACCTACTATATTTACAAAACCCGCCCTATGCATAGCTCTTTATTTAGTTTTTTTGAAGTTTCTGCGTTTAGCGGCAGGTTCGCCCGATACTATCTCTTTTGCCTGCTCGAGAGTAATGTCTTGTGGTACAATATCTTTAGGTATCTTATAATTCTTCTTTTCGTAGCTTATATATGCTCCATAGCGTCCGTTCAAGACTCTGATACCCTCGGCTTCGAACGTTTTTATAGCCGTATTAGCGGTAGCTGTTTTTCCCTCTTTCTTACTCTTAATCAGCTCTATGGCTCTATCGGCAGCGATACCAAACGGGTCTTCGCCGCGAGGAATCGACGCATTGACGCTACCGCATTTGATATATGCTCCGAATCTGCCGGCAGCTATTATTATGTCTTCGCCTTCGTACTTGCCGATATTGATTGGCAGACGTGGTTTATTGACCAGTTCTATAGCGTGTTCGAGAGTCATAGCGAGCGGATTTTCGCCTTTTGGCAGCGATATATTCGTGTCGCCAAATTTCAGATATGCTCCGTATCGTCCTGTTGCCACTATGAGTTCTTTGCCTTCGTATGTACCGAGGTTCATAGGTAGTTTGAATAGCTCGAGAGCCTCTTTCAGAGTTATGGTCTCGAGGCTTTGTCCGCTTTGTAGCGAGGCAAATAGCGGCTTTTCTTCGTCCTTGGTGTCGCCTATTTGTACCATCGAGCCGAATCTGCCGATACGCACCGATACGGGACGTCCCGTCTTAGGGTCGGTGCCGAGTAGACGTTCGCCGGTGGTCTTACCCGTCTTTTTTATGGCTTTGTCTACTTCGGGATGAAATTTCTTATAAAAATCTATTATTTCGTCGAGCCAATTGAGCTTACCGGCAGCTATATGGTCGAAGTCTTCTTCCATATTGGCAGTGAAACCGTAGTCGAGTATTCGCGGAAAATTTTCGGTCAGGAAGTCGTTCACTACGAAGCCGATATCGGTAGGAATAAGTTTACCTTTGTCGGTAGCTGTTTTAGAAGCCTTAGTCTCCTCTTTTATGACCTCTTTTTTGAGAGTAACGATATTTATCTCTTGTCGAGAGACGGCAACATCTTTTTTCTCCACATATCCGCGATTTTGTATGGTCGATATGGTCGGAGCATACGTCGAAGGGCGTCCGATACCAAGCTCTTCGAGTTTCTTTACGAGCGACGCCTCGCTATAACGAAACGGCGGACGTGTATATGTCTGAGTAGCAGTAATATCTTGCCTGCTTACGGCTTGCCCTATTTTAAGGTTTGGAAGCAGATTTTCGTCTTCGCCGTCGGCTATATCGTCTTGTTCGTCGTCGTGGCTCTCCATATACACCTTCAGAAAACCATCGAATTTTATCACCTCTCCTATGGCTACGAATATCTCTTCGGAGTTCGATAGCGATATCTCTACATTGGTCTTTTCTATCAGAGCATCTGACATTTGCGAAGCAATAGTACGTTTCCAGATAAGGTTGTAGAGTCTCTTTTCTTGTGCCGTACCCTCTATATCGCTGTTGTTCATATAGGTAGGGCGTATAGCTTCGTGAGCCTCCTGAGCTCCTTTGCTCTTCGTAGCGTATTTACGCAGCTTATGATATTTATCTCCTGCGTGAGCCAATATCTCTTTTTTTGCGGCGGCAAGAGCCAAGTCCGACAGATTTACGGAGTCGGTTCGCATATATGTGATTTTTCCCGCTTCGTAGAGCGATTGGGCTACGCGCATAGTCTGCGATACCGAGAAACCAAGTTTCCGCGATGCCTCTTGCTGCAGGGTCGATGTGGTAAACGGCGGTGCGGGAGTACGTTTGCCTTGGCTTGTCTCTACTTTCGATATTTTGAAATCGGCTGTTCGGCAGAGTTCCAAAAACGATATTGCTTCCGATTTTTGTGCGAAATGCTTTTTGAGTTCTGCTTTGAAACTACGGTTGCCGTCGGTAAATATTGCCGATACTTTATAGTACGACATCGAATCGAATGCCTGTATTTCGCGCTCTTTTTCGATTACAAGCCTTACGGTAACCGATTGAACCCTACCTGCCGAGAGTCCGGTTTTTACTTTTCGCCATAGCACGGGCGATAGCTCGAAACCGACTATTTTGTCGAGTACCGAACGAGCCTGCTGTGCGTCGACAAGGTTAACGTCTATTTTACGAGGATTCTCGACTGCTTTTTTTATAGCATCTTTGGTAATTTCGTGGAAAACAATACGTTGAGTAGAATTGTCTTTCAGTTTCAACTCATCGAAAAGATGCCATGCTATAGCCTCTCCCTCACGGTCTTCATCGGTAGCAAGCCATACGGTTTTAGCCTCCTTTGCATCTTTCTTAAGCTCGGCTACTACTTTTTTCTTTTCGGGCAGTATTTCGTATTTCGGGGAATAATGCTTAGTGATCTCACCTTCAAACTCTTTGTCGGCAAGAGTGCGTATATGCCCCATCGACGATTTCACCACGAAGTCTTTACCCAAATAGTTCTGAATGATTTTCGATTTGGCTGGCGACTCTACTATTACCAAGTTCTGCATAAATATTTGTCTTTCGGTTGTTTGTAC
>CAJPNS010000074.1 GCA_905372135.1 Porphyromonadaceae bacterium
AAAGCAGGCAGGACCTCTGCCCGAAAACAACCCGCGTCTACGCCTGCTGATGCAGACCGCCCGCAAAGAAAATATGCCAAAAGACAATGTCGAAAGAGCCATAAAGAAAGCAACCGACAAAGACTTCACCGATTACAAAGAGGTGAACTACGAAGGATACGCTCCTCACGGCATAGCAATATTTGTAGAGACTGCCACCGACAACACCACCCGCACAGTTGCCAATATACGTTCGTACTTCAACAAATTCGGAGGCTCGCTCGGTACGACAGGTAGTCTGGAATTCCTTTTCGAGCACAAATGTGTGTTCTATATCAAGCACAAAGACGGTATCGCCACAGAAGACCTCGAGCTTGAGCTCATCGATTACGGCGTAGACGAAGTAGTCGAAGACGAAGACGAAATAGTACTTTATGGCGAATTCACACAAAATGCCAACATACAAAAGTATCTGGAAGACAATGCTTTTGAGATAACAAAAGTAGAGTTTATCCGCATACCGAACGAGTTAAAACAGGTTACCACCGAACAAGCAGAGCAGATAAATAAGCTGATAGAGAAGATAGAAGAAGACGAAGACGTTCAGAACGTATTCCACAATATGGCGGAGTGAGCGACTCTCTAACCTATTTTGTCTGCTTGGCAACAGGACTGTACAATTAATTATATAGTAGCGTATTATGAAGTTTGTAAAGATGCACGGTGCGGGCAACGACTACGTTTTTGTAGATTGTTTCAGGCAGCAGGTCGATAACCCCGAGAGGCTTGCTGTGGCTGTAAGCGACCGTCATTTCGGAATCGGTTCCGACGGACTTGTACTCATAATGCCGTCTGACAAAGCCGATTGTCATATGCGTATGTTCAATGCCGACGGTTCGGAGGGAATGATGTGCGGCAATGCTATCAGATGTGTGGGTAAATATTTTTTCGAAAATATAGACTCAACTAAAACAACTATCACAACAGAGACCGCAAGCGGTATCAAAAGACTAGAACTCACCGTAGTTAAGGGAGCAGTAGAATGTGTCGGCGTCGATATGGGTAGAGCCGATTTCGCTGTGAAAAACGTGCCTTTCGTATGCGACGAAGATGAATTTGTCGCTTCCGAACTTAGGGCAGACAATCGTACGTTCAACGCTACGGTACTTTCTATGGGCAATCCTCATTGTGTCGTTTTTGTAGACGATGTAGACGCTTTCGACGTAGAACACTACGGACGAGCAATAGAAAACAACCCGCTTTTCCCTGAACGAGTAAATGTAGAGTTTGTCGAAATAGTCGATAAAGACACAATAAAAATGAGAGTATGGGAGCGAGGCAGCGGCTGTACATTGGCTTGCGGCACAGGAGCCTGTGCCTCGGTAGCGGCAGCTGCCAGAAATACGTTGTTGCCGATGGATAAGGAGATATGTGTCCGACTGCTCGGCGGCGACCTGTGGGTAAAATGTGCATCGGATTACACTATGACAATGCGGGGTAATGCGGTAGAAGTATTCAGAGGAGACTACGAACTATAAAATCTTATCGGACAATGAAATATATAGGAGCACACGTAAGTGCGAGCGGAGGAGTAGAGAACGCTCCCGTCAATGCTCAAAACATAGGAGCAACGGCTTTTGCCCTTTTTACCAAAAACCAACGACAATGGGTATCACCGCCGCTTACGGAAAAGAGCATAGAAAAATTTCGTGCAAACTGCGACAAATACGGTTTTACCGACAGTCAGATACTGCCTCACGACAGCTATCTGATAAACCTCGGCTCGCCCGACGAAGAGGGACTTGCCAAATCACGTAGTGCATTCACCGACGAGATGACACGCTGTGAACAGCTCGGACTAAGGTATCTCAACTTCCACCCCGGGGCACATCTGAATAAGATATCCGAGGACGAGTGTCTGAAGATTATCGCCGAATCTGTAAACATAGCTATAAGTAAGACAAAAAACGTAGTGGCGGTAATAGAAAACACTGCCGGACAAGGCTCTAACGTCGGCTATCGGTTCGAACACCTCGCAGGTATAATAGAGTTTATAGACGACAAAAGCAGAGTAGGCGTATGTATAGACACCTGCCACGCTTATGCCGGAGGTTACGACCTACAGACACGCGAAGGGTACGACAAAACTTTCGAAGACTTCGAACTTATAGTAGGCTTCAAATACCTGTGCGGTATGCATCTGAACGACGCTAAGAAAGGCTTAGGCTCACGCGTCGACAGGCACGACTCGCTCGGAGCAGGTCTGCTGGGAGTCGATACTTTCAGGTGGATAATGCAAGACTCTCGTTTCGACAACATACCTCTGATACTCGAAACACCCGACGAAACACTCTGGGCACAAGAGATAGAGATGTTGAAAAACTTTGCAAAATAGATTAGCAAAAAAATATTTAATCGAATAAAAATGCAAAACAAAGACAAACAAACGCTTCTCGACGAACGATATATGCGTATGGCACGTATCTGGGCAGAAAACTCGTACTGCCTGCGGCGTAAGGTAGGAGCCCTACTCGTCAAAGATAAGATGATAATATCCGACGGGTACAACGGCACCCCTTCGGGTTTCGAGAACTGCTGCGAAGACGAGCATAACAACTCCAAGCCATACGTGCTGCATGCCGAAGCAAATGCCATTTCTAAGGTAGCACGCTCCAACAACTCGAGCGACGGAGCGACGCTCTACGTCACGGCATCTCCGTGTATGGAGTGTGCCAAGCTGATTATTCAGGCAGGTATACGGCGGGTGGTCTACGGCGAGGAATATCGTATCGCCGACGGACTGGAGCTGATGAGGCGTGCCGATATCGAAATCGTTTTTTGTGAGGTTTAGATAGTCCGAAAAGTATTTTTCAGAATAAAAAAAGAAAGTAAAAAATGAAAAAGGTATTCATTCCATTTATGGTAGCGCTGTGTATCGCCTTGGGGATAGTAATCGGTAACTTCTACTCCAAACTGAAGACACAGAAACAACTATCGCTGCCATTCGACAGAATAGTAAAGACCAACGACAAGATTTCCGATGTATTGGATATTATAGAGGAATTCTATGTGGATACTATCGTCAGAGACAGCCTTGTAGAACAGGTCATACCTGAGATAATATCGCAGCTCGACCCTCATTCGTCGTATATACCTGCAAAAGACTTGCAGATGGTAAACGAAGAGTTGTCGGGTAGTTTCTTCGGTATCGGCGTGCAATTCAATCTGCAAAACGATACTATTTACGTTATCAACGTCATTTCGGGAGGACCTTCGGAGAAGGTAGGCATAATGGCGGGCGACAGGATTGTACGTGTAAACGATTCTGTGTTTGTGGGTAAAAAGGTAACTAACGAAAAGGTGATAAGCACACTCAGAGGCGATAAGGGCACGAAGATAAAACTCGGCATCGTTCGTCGCGGCTCGAAGGAGATCACCAATTACGTAGTAACACGGGGCGAAGTGCCCGTGAGCAGCATCGACATAGGTTATATGATTGCACCGAAGATTGGCTATATATCCGTTAACAAATTCGGGGAGACGACCTACAAAGAGTTCCTCAACGCTCTGACAAATGTCAAACAGCAGGGGGCAAAGTCCGTTATCGTAGACCTCAGAGGTAATGCAGGCGGATATCTGGGTGCTGCCGTGGAGATGCTCAACGAGTTTCTGAAAAAAGACGACCTAATAGTATATATGCAGGGGGCGCACCAGAAGCGTGTCGATAGCTATGCCGACGGTACTGGCTCGTTTCAGAATATGAAGATGGCTGTCATCATCGATGAGTTTTCGGGGTCGGCATCGGAGATATTCGCCGGAGCCATACAAGACAACGACCGCGGCACTATCATCGGGCGTCGTTCGTTCGGCAAAGGACTGGTACAGAAACCTATACGCCTGAGAGACGAATCCGAGATACGACTTACGGTAGCCAAGTACTACACGCCTTCGGGCAGATGTATTCAGAAGCCATATTCGAAGGGTAATATAGTCGATTACGAAATGGATTTGATAAACAGATTCAATCACGGCGAGTTCTATTCTCGCGACAGCATCAAAGAAAACACGACTGAGGTATATCATACCAAAGGCGGTCGGGTCGTCTATGGCGGTGGCGGCATTATGCCGGATATCTTCGTACCCTCCGATACGGTCGGCTCTACCAAGTATTTCACAGAGATAGTAAACAAGGGATTGACCTACAAGTTTGCCCTCAACTATACGGACAACAACCGTTCGAAACTCAAAAAGTTTAAGTCGTCGGCGGAATTACAAGAATTTCTCGAAAAGCAAGACCTGTTTGCCAAAATGATGCTATATGCAAAAAAGAGCGGTGTGATTTGCAGCAAAGAGGAGAAAGACAAGTCCAAGCCCCTAATAGAGCGTCAGGTTATAGCCTATATCGAACGTAATATCCTGAACGAAAAAGGCTTCTATCCATACATCAACCAGACGGACAAATGTGTACGGAAAGCTTTGGAGATATTCAACACTCAGAAGTAGTGTATATACAATCGTCTCATTGTCTGAAAGGAATATATGTGGCTCGAAAAAAAAATATTTTCCCTTCTCGGCTGGAGAGCCGATATAAAAATAGAATTACCCGATAAGTGTGTGGCTTGTATAGCTCCACACACATCGAACTGGGATTTTTTCTATTGTGTCCTCTTCAAAGAGGCTTACCGTATAAAGGTAAATTTTCTGATAAAAGAGGAGTGGACTAAGTCCGTAATAGGCGGTCTGATACGAAGATTGGGAGGCATCGGCATACGACGCGACAAATCGTATTCATCTACCGACACATACGCCAAGACGTTCGACGACAACGAAATACTAAGGATAGCTATCACACCCGAAGGCACGCGCAAAGGCAATAAAGATTGGAAACAAGGTTTTTACTATATTGCCCTTAAAGCGGGTGTACCTATCGTCTTGGTAAGCCTCGACTACAAAGAAAAACGTATCTCGATAGACCGTATTATCGTTCCTAACGGCGATATCGACACTCAAATGGCAGAGATAAAGGCTTATTACAAGGGAGTTACCGCTAAGTATCCCGATAAGTTTGTATTGTAAGACTAGGACAAATACATGATGGTGTGTCAAAACCGACACAATCGCAGTTTAGTATTACGTCCAAGTTCAAACCAAACGATAAAGTATCTCGTTATCACAAACAAAAGTTTATCGTATATAGCTTACCAATAGAATTAAAAACATTAACTTTGTAGGCAATATAGATAATACAGATATCCAACAAAAGATTATGTTGTTCAATAAGATAATATTCGGTCCGGTCAAAAGCAGACGTTTGGGTACATCGCTCGGAGTCAATCTATTACCCGACGATAGCAAACTATGCAATTTCAACTGCATATACTGCGAATGCGGATTCAATTTTACCAAGCCCCATTCTCATCTTCCTAAACGGGAAGAGGTAAAAGAGGCGTTAAGAGCCAAGTTACAGGAATATGCAGATAAAAACGAGCATATCGATACTATCACTTTCGCAGGTAACGGCGAACCGACATTACACCCGCAATTTGCCGAAATTATCGACGATGTGGTCGAATTGCGGAACGCCATTTGCCCCGCCACTAAGATATCGGTACTATCGAATGCCACATTTGCACATAAACCACAGATATTCGCGGCACTACACAAAGTAGACAATAATATCCTCAAACTCGACTCGGGCATAGAATCGTCGATAAAGATTATCAACCAGCCGACAGGCAATTTCAGTCTTAAAGATACGGTCGAAAATCTGAAAAAATTCAGAGGCAACCTGGTACTGCAAACTCTATTTTTCTCAGGCAATTACAAGGGGGTAACGATAGACAATACCACCGACGAAGAGGTATCGGCGTGGTTGAAGTTGGTCGAAGATATCACTCCCAAGAGTGTAATGATATATACTCTCGACCGCCCCACTCCTGCCGAAAATCTCCATAAAGCAGACCCCAAGCGACTTGCAGAAATAGCTGCAAAGGTAGAAGCTCTCGGTATAAAAACACAGATAAATGGCTAAGAACGCTTTACAGTACAGAATAGATGCCATCGAAGGCAGACGTGTGCTCATAGCTCCGCTAAATTGGGGTATAGGACATGCTACTCGCTGTATTCCTATCATCAAACGACTGCTCGAGGCGGGCAAAGAGGTGATTGTAGCTGCCGACGGATACCCTTTGTTGTTGTTGCAAAAGACGTTTCCGCAATTGCTATGCATCGAATTCAAATGGGTCGATATACACTACAGCAAGGCAAATTCGCAAGTGTTACCGATAATGTGGCAGATACCGAAGTTTACGTTCGCAATATTAAGAGAGCACAACATGCTGAAACACATAGTAAATGCCTATGGAATCGACACTATCATATCCGACAATCGTTTCGGACTATGGCACAAAAAAGTAAAAAGCATTTATATCACTCATCAGATAGGTGTAATAGTAAACTCTAAAAACAAAGCACTCAACTATTTGGCATACCTTCTACACAAAAAAATCATCAATCGGTACGATGAGTGCTGGATACCCGATTTCGAAGGTACCGACAACTTATCGGGCGATTTGTCGCACAAATACCCATTGCCCGAAAACGCATACTTTGTCGGTATCCTATCGCGGTTTCAGTAACGGCTATGCTCTCAAACACCAAAGCAATCGTCTTAAAGACAATACCTTACTCCGACAGCAAAAGGATAGTCGCTCTCTATACCCGACAAGAAGGACGACTCTCGGCTGTGTTGCAGATAGGAAGTAAACGCGGTAATTTATCGTTGCTGGAGCCATTTTCGGTAGTAGACCTCACAATAAAAAAAGGCAAAAGCACTCTATACTATATCAATAGTATACAAAGGCACTTGATATTCAACGATATTGCGTCTGATATACGGAAACGTCTGGTAGCCGTATTTATGGCAGACGTAGTATATCACACTGTGAAAGAAGAATTTACAGACGATACCTTATACGATTTTCTCGAAAATAGTATCGCGTTGTTAAATGAATCGAGAGACGAGGTCTTTAAGTTCATAACCATCTTTTTACTCGAATACGGGCGAATATTAGGGTTCTACCCAAATATAAACACCTACACCGAGCACTCCCTTTTCGATATGAAGAGTGGTGTATTTTGTCGGATACCTCCTCTGCATAAGCACTTTATCGAAGAAGACGACACGGCAGATTTCGTCCGTCTGTTGGAAGCGCGATACTCCAACCCGTCGGAAATAGAATATTCGCAACAACAGACAAACCGCTTATTAGATATCGTATTAGAGTTTTTGGAATTGCATATATCTGATTTTAAGCACATAAAATCACTCGATATACTAAGGCAAATTATTTGATACGAAAACAGTATCTATCAGACACTTAAAATTCGCTCTCCCTCTTCCAATCGTTTTAAATGGCAGAATAGCAACTCCCCGTTTTTGTCGTTCCTCAGATGCATGCCGTTGCCTTCGCAGTACTTATACATCTTGCAATCGGCACATATTCCGGTCTTTGTCCAGCTTCGGTCTCTGAATACGGCATATCGATTTTCCCATACATCACGAAAATTGTCGCTATAGATATTGCCTTGTATGAAGTTGTCTCTCAGGTTTGGACACGCCGATATAGAGCCATCGGCAAGTATCGAGGCTACGTTTATGCCGGCACGGCAGGCGAAAAAATTATCTCTTACCTCAAGTTCATATTCACCGAGAAATCCTTCACAGCCATAGCTTAGGTTTATCCGTCCCTCTTTACGAGTGGCGGCTATAAAATCGAAAAGACGTTTAAAATCGGGAGCATCGAGTTGCAAATCGACATTATATTTGGCTCTACCGATAGGGAAGACCGTAAATATACGCCACTTTTTTACACCGGCCTCGATAAGGCTCTCTTTCAGACGATGCAATTCGCTGTAGTTCTTTTTATTTACACACGTTACTACATCGAATACTATCTCAGGTGTTTTCGCCAACTCCTTTATACCATTCATAGCATTTACAAAGCTATTCGGATTGCCTCTGAGCCAATTGTGACTCGACTCCATACCATCGAGGCTTACGGTAACAGACCTTATCCCCGCCCGTACAAGCGAATCTATTTTTTGCCTCGACAGCAACATACCGTTAGTAACTATGCCCCAAGGGAATCCGCGTCGGTACAGCTCTCTGCCTATTTGCTCTATATCTTTGCGGAGTAGAGCCTCGCCACCTGTAAGCACTATCATAGTGCGATTCGGCACTATATCGTATGCCTTGTCTAAAGCCCCGAAAAAATCTTCCGATGGCATATCTCGGGCGGTAGAGTCTCGTTTACAGTCGCTTCCACAATGCAAACATTGCAGATTGCACCGAAGAGTACATTCCCACAATATATAGTTAAGTCTGTGTATCTTAGCGTCATTCTTTTTATATCGACGAAACAAACTCAGTGCCAATCTCTTACGCACAGACAGTTTGGTTACACCCATAATATCAACTATTTTCGGAGTTTCATACCGATATTCAACTCTTTTTCGGCTTTACCGCCATATTTACCCGAAGCACCTTTGAAATCGTCGATACCGACTGCTATAACAGTATCAACAACACCATAGTCGATATTTTTAAGTGGCTCGAATGTGAGCTTAAAGTTGGCATTACGGGCAAAAATTATATTTCTGTAAATGGAATATCTCCCTTCGGCGTCTGTATATACGGTATCGGTAGGAGACTTGCCGACGGAGCCTTCCGACGAAATCTCTTTAAATGTAACTCTAACACCGTTAACGGGTTCCTGTGTCGGAGCGAGAGTTACAACACCTTTGAACTTAAGGTCGGTATAATGAATATCTTTTTTTATATCGTCCGAAAACTTACACGACGATAAGATAATAATCAAAAATCCAAGTACGATACAAACGTCTGTATATCTTTTCATTGCAGCAAATTCTATTATTTTTTGGTTTTGGGAGTCAGTTTCATGTCGACAGTTTGTTTTGTCTCGCCTCTGAACCATCTGCCTTGGCCTCCCTTGAAGTCTTCTTTAGAAATGCGCAACGTAGTATTGGCACTCTCGTACTCGCCGTTGGCAGTACTATCGATATCTTCGAATTTCACCTTCACCACCATATCCGATGCTTCAAACAAGTCCTGTCTGAAGCTATAAGAGCCGTCAGGCTTTGTATACGTGGTATCGTTACGGACACGCTCAGCGTCTTGTATCGACGTCGTAGTATCGCTCTCGATGACTACACGAATATTTTCTATCGGTTTGTCGCTGTCTTTGTCTACAACATTCCCATTGACAATGAAATCGGCATGCGGACAACCATATTCAACCGGCGGATAAATAGGATTCTGTTTGCACGACGACAGACCAATGACACCTAAAATAGTAGCAATTAACGAATTGCAGAGTTGAAAAAAACTAATCTTTAACCGTTTCATAACTATATTG
>CAJPNS010000075.1 GCA_905372135.1 Porphyromonadaceae bacterium
TCTTAGGCGATACGGATACAAAGCGTACGATATCTTTTAGCGACGTACCTGCCGGATGCTCGGCGTCGAAGTCCTTATCGCTTACTATGTCTATCTCCCTAAAATCGACAGCAGAGCATACTCCCCATTCTGGCCTATGATGGTATTCTCTTTTTTTATTATAAGTCAAATCGTTATGTTTACGACACAATGCTTCGTATGTTGTCTTTTCTCCTCCTTCATCTCTCCAGCTATAGTGTTTAACTCTACCCTTACCACGAATTATTATATTTCCTGCCTTTGTGGTATCTATGCCTATATCTTCAAATTTACAATATCTTGTTACATAAGATTTGAAAACGTGATATCTGGCTCTATCACAACTTTGATACAATAATGCCGTTACAATTGATAGTAATATTAATCTTTTCATAAGATATTGTGTGTGTTACTGTTGTTGAAAAATATGATAGCAAAGATAAGAAAAAGCAATAGAATTATTAAAAAATGGTTCTTTCTAAGAAGATGTACAAAAACGAAAATGTTGCAAGCGGGTTACACATTTATCGGAAAATAATATTTTGACACGGTCAAGCGTTGTCGTGCTTCGGGGCGAAGATGAACTGTCCTGTTACGGAGTCGGCGTTTTGTGCCACCTCTTCGGGTGTACCTGTGGCTATGAGGTATCCGCCGAGGTCGCCGCCGTCTTTGCCGAGGTCGATTATATGGTCTGCCTGCCGTATAATATCGAGATTGTGTTCGATGATGACGACCGTGTGTCCCTTGGCTATGATGGCATCGATGGCGTGCATAAGGGTTTTTATGTCGTGTGTATGCAGTCCGGTCGAAGGCTCGTCGAAGATGAAGAATTGTGGGCGGAGGTCGTCTTGTACGAGGAACGAGGCAAGTTTGACGCGTTGGTTCTCGCCTCCCGACAGTGTAGAGGATGCCTGTCCGAGCTTGACATAGCCGATACCTACATCTTGCAGCGGTTGCAGACGGCGAACTATGCGTCGTTCGGTTGCTCCGTTGCCTTGTCCGAAGAATGCTATCGCCTCATCGACGGTCATCTCGAGTACATCGTAGATATTTTTGCCTTTATACGATACGTCGAGTACGTCGCTTTTGAAGCGTCGTCCCTTGCATTCTTCGCATACGAGCGTTACGTCGGCCATAAACTGCATAGGCACGGTTATGACGCCTTCGCCTTTGCAGGCGTCGCAGCGTCCGCCGTCCTGATTGAACGAGAAATGCGATGCCGTCAGGTGCAGGTGTTTGGCTGCCTTGCTGTCGGCGAAGAGCTTGCGTATCTCGTCGTATGCCTTTATGTAGGTGGCGGGGTTCGAACGGCTCGATTTGCCTATCGGCGTCTGATTGACAAACTCCACTCCGTCGATGAGATGCAGGCTGCCTGCCAATCGGTTGGAGACGGTTCGCCTGTCGGAGGCGAAGTAACGGTGCAGCTCGGCGTACAACTCATCGCGTACGAGCGACGATTTGCCGCTGCCGCTTACGCCTGTTACTGCGGTAAGGACACCGAGCGGAAACCGTACGTCGATATTTTTCAGATTGTTGGCAGTGGCGTTTTTTATTTCGATAAAATTGTGCCAACGTCTGCGTCGTGCCGGCACCTCTATTTTATCTTTACCATACATGTATTGCAATGTATACGAAGCTCTTATGTCGTCGTCGGAAGCTTTGGCTGCATCGCCTGCAAATACTACCTCGCCACCGCCTGTGCCCGCCTTGGGTCCTATGTCGATAAGATAGTCGGCAGAGCCTATTATCTCGGGGTCGTGTTCGACGACTACTACCGTATTGCCTACGTCTCTGAGTTGTTTGAGCACTGTCAGCAGACGCTCCGTGTCGCGACTGTGGAGTCCTATCGAAGGCTCGTCGAGCACGTATAGCGACCCCACAAGCGAACTGCCGAGCGATGTGGCGAGGTAGATACGTTGGCTTTCGCCTCCCGAGAGTGTCTTCGACTGACGATTGAGCGTAAGGTATCCTACGCCGACGTCGGTCAGGAACTTCAACCTCGAGCGTATCTCGGTGAGCAACCGCCCTGCTATCTGTTCCTCTTCTTTGGTGAGCACTATATTATCCATCAGAGTGGCGAGCTCCGATACGGGTATATCCACCAAGTCGGTGATGGAGAGAGCCGTCTGCTTTTTGCTGTTTTTTTGAGCCATTTTATCTGTTGTAGAGCCTCGATTAACTTGATGTGCAAAGGTACTACTTTTTGAAGGATATAAATATTGTATCTTTGTAAGATATTTGTTTCATATATAATATAGAGTTAAAACAATGGATACCAAACCTCTTATAGGTATATCGGCAAATTATGCCGAAAACAATTCGAAACTTGCCGAAAACTACTATAAATCAGTTGTTGCTGCCGGTGGAATACCTGTAATTGTACCCGTTACAACAGATTCTGAAGTTTTGGAGAAGACGGTTTCTCTGCTCGACGGTATTATTTGCAGTGGCGGAGGCGATATGAGTCCAAGCTATTACGGCGAGGAGGCTATACCCGAAATGGGAGAGGTCAACGAGTATCGCGATAGATACGACTACGATTTGTGTATGACGGCTATACGATGGCAGCTACCTATTTTAGGCATCTGCAGAGGAATGCAGACTATCAACATCGCTTTCGGCGGCTCACTGTATCAGGATATTAAGGCTCAGGCCGACGGCAAGCCTTTTTGCCACTCGCAAGACGCCGACCGCTCGGTAGCCACACAGACGGCGACGATAGACAAAGAGTCTTTACTGTATAAGATTGTTAGAGTCAACAGATTAGATATAAATAGCATACATCATCAAGCGGTACGTCGTATTGCCGACGGTTTACGTGCCGTTGCCCATACCGACGACGGTATATGCGAGGCGATAGAGAGCGTTCACTATCCCATCTTGGGAGTGCAGTGGCATCCCGAGCATCTGTCGGGGGGGGGCGGCGATGCTTCAGCCGCGGTCGACAACCCGCATTTGAATATATTTCGTTGGCTTATCGGTGAGGCAAGGGTATTCAATAGAGCCAAGTCGATACACGGCAGAGCGTTTGTAGTTGATTCGCACTGCGATACGCCGATGTTTTTCCATTACCCCGAAGTAAATATTGTAGACAACGTGCCTCAGTGGGTCGATCCTGCCGATTTCGATGTCGACGACGAAGAGCCGCTTTTGTACGAAATAAAGGTAGATGCACACAAGATGAGGCAAGGCAGAGTCGACGCCGTATTTATGGTGGCATATATACCGCAAAATACGCCTGATGATGAGTCTCATACGAAAGCCGAAAGGCTATTGACCAAAATAGTGTCGCAGGCTCGGGCGGCAGACGACAAAGTGGAAGTAGTATCTACAATCAATGATTTAAAGCGTTGCAAACGAGAGGGTAAACCTGCTATAGTTTTGGGTATCGAAAACGGTTATGCTTTGGGCGAAACGATTGATAATATCGATAAGTTCTATCGTATGGGAGTGAGGTATATTACTCTTTGTCACAACGGCGACAATCAGTTGTGCGACTCGGCTATGAAGACCGTCCATACACACAACGGACTTAGCGACTTTGGACGTAAGGCTATCGAGCGTATGAACTTGCTGGGGGTAATGGTAGATGTCTCTCACGCAGGCGAAAAGACCTTTTGGGATACGATAGAGCTATCGACGAAACCGATAATAGCTTCACACTCTTGCTGTAAGGCATTGTGTCGGCATCCGCGAAATCTTACCGACGACCAGATACGTGCTCTCGCCGCTAAGGGCGGAGTTTTGCAGATATGCCTTTACAAACATTTTCTTAGCGACAAAGGCACTGCCGATATTACCGATGCGGTACGGCATATTATGCATGTTGTCGACCTCGTAGGTGCCGATTATGTGGGTATTGGCAGCGATTTCGACGGAGGTGGCGGTATCGGCGGTTGCGAAGCCGAAAACGAGATTATCAACATTACGAAGGCTCTCGTACGGGAGGGGCTTGCAGACGAACAAATTATCAATATATTAGGCGGAAATCTCCTTAGAGTATTAAATAGCCAATCGTAGATTTACAAAAAACTACGTCACAACCATTTAATAGCCGAAAAAGATGTAATTTTGCCATCAATTTAAAAAAGATATTTACAGTGTTTGAGTTTTTCAGTCGCCCTGAAATAGAGGGTATTACGATAGGGTTTCTTACGTTTGTCATCATCGGTATATTTCATCCGATTGTAATAAAAGCAGAGTACTATTTTAGTCATAAAATATGGTGGGTATTTTTGTTGGCAGGTATCGTGTCGCTCGTATTCGCATATTTGGCTAAGACAACGTTGCTATCGGCAATATTGGCAATCGTAGGGTTTAGTTGCTTCTGGAGCATTATCGAAATACGGCAGCAAGCCGAGAGAGTGCGTAAGGGCTGGTTTCCCCGCAATCCGAAGCGGAAATACGATTTCGACAAAGATAAGTAAATAAATATAATAAACGTAAATGACTACACAAGAGCAGATTAAGGCGCTGTCCGATAGGAGAGAGGCGTTGAGGAGGTATCTTTGAGGTCGATTCGAAGAAGATAGAACTCGAAGAGGAAGAACTTCGTACACAGGCACCCGACTTCTGGGAAAATCAGAAACAGGCAGAGGAGCAGATGCGTAAAGTACGCTCCATAAAACAATGGATAGACCTCTACGAAGAGGCGGCGACAGCTGTCGAAGAGTTGACGATAAGCTACGATTTCTACAAAGAAGAGATGATGTCGGAGCAGGAGCTCGACGGGCAGTATGCACGCACACTCGATATTATCGAAAGAGTGGAGCTCAAAAATATGCTTCGCAACGAGGGCGACAAGCTCGGAGCAGTGCTAAAGATTGTGGCGGGAGCAGGCGGCACAGAGGCACAAGACTGGGCGTCGATGTTGATGCGTATGTATCTTCGTTATTGCGAAGCAAACGGCTACAAAGCCGAGATAGTGAACCTACTCGAAGGCGACGAGGCGGGCATCAAGAACGTTACCATACAGATAGAGGGCGATTATGCTTACGGGTATCTGAAGAGCGAAAACGGGGTACATCGTCTTGTGAGGGTATCGCCCTACAATGCTCAGGGTAAGCGTATGACATCGTTCTCGTCGGTATTCGTGGCTCCTCTTGTCGACGACAGTATCGAGATAGATATAAATCCCGCCAACCTGTCGTGGGACACGTTCCGCTCGAGCGGTGCCGGTGGGCAGAATGTAAACAAGGTAGAGACGGGCGTCCGCCTGCATTATAAGTTCGTAAACCCCGTTACCGAACAACCCGACGAGATAGTGATAGAGAACACCGAAAGCCGTTCGCAATTCGGCAATAAAGACAACGCTATGCGTCTGCTGCGTTCGCAACTATACGAACTCGAACTCGAGAAGCGCAATGCCGAGACAGCTAAGATAGAGGCAGGCAAAAAGAAGATAGAGTGGGGTAGCCAGATACGCTCATACGTCTTCGACGACCGTCGCGTCAAAGACCACCGTACCAATTACCAGACATCGAACGTGAATGCCGTAATGGACGGCAACTTGGAGGCGTTCATCAAAGCCTATCTGATGGAGTTCGGCGGGTGGTAGAGGCTTATATGTTACTTACGTTTATCGCCGATATATAGCGAGCATATACCACACGATAGTTTTTTGTAACTTACGTCGACAAAGCCGTTTTTTTTCATAATCTCTGCCATCTCTCTATTCTGAGGGAAAGCCGATATCGATCGGGGTAGATATTCGTATGCCAATTTGCTTTTGGCGAATATTTTCCCAAGTATCGGCAGCAGATGGGAGTAGATTTTGTACCCTTCTCTTATGGGAAAATGTTCGGGAGTCGATAGCTCGAGTATTACGAGTCGTCCGCCCGGACGCAGTACGCGCAGCATCTCGGAGAGTCCTTCGTCGAGTTTCTCGAAATTGCGTACCCCGAAAGCTACCGTAATGGCGTCGAACGAATTGCTGTCGAGGCTTAGGCGGCAACAGTTTTGCCGTTCGAACTCGATTGCCTTGCCGAGTCCGAGTCGGTCGACCTTTGTCTTTGCCTCTCTCATCATATTGTCGGATATATCGATGCCCAGTATCTTATGTGGCTGTAGCGACCTGTATGCCTCGATAGCAAAATCGCCTGTGCCTGTGGCTACGTCGAGTATGTTTTGCGGGCGGAGGTCGGTGAGGTACATAAGCCCACGGCGACGCCATCGTTTATCGAGATTCCACGACATGGTGTGATTCATTCGGTCGTAACTATGAGCTATGGTGTCGAACATACGCTCTACCTGCGTGCTTTTCGACTGATTGTTTTCGTTGTACGGCAATACTTTTTCTACTTTATACATAAAATATTGGTTGTTAGTTCAATCGACTATTTCTACCTTGAAGCTACCTACGCGGAAATTAACCTTTATAAGTACCGGACGTCGCTTGTAATCGTCTGTAAAATAGATAGCTACACCCTCTTTGCTAAACATTTTTATGCCTGAGAATATAGGTGTGAATTTGTGGCATTTATACACCTTGCCTCTCTGTTTTATCTGTTCTTTGCCTCGATATACTACTCGTGTATTGTTGATTTTTTCGTCGAAATATATAGGAAATATCAGTACGTCGTTAGGTTTGAGCTTGTCCCAGTTGTACGAACGCAGGGCAAATATCCCCGATACGATATCGTAGAATCGTTCGGACGTCTCGAATCGTCCTTTGATGGAACTCTCTACATAGTCGTCGTGATATGTTACTTCTTCGTATTGACTGTAGCCACCCTCGTTGGCATTTCTTACGAATTTGTACGGTTTCATCGTCTCTGTGGAGAAGATAGAGCGGAATACGTCGTGGAAATGAAATATATCGTCGACGATACCTATGGCGTACATATCTATTTTCACGTCGTAACAATCTTTTTCGTCCCACTTTACTTTTTTCGAAGATATTATGACCTCTCCGCCCTTGATGAAACCATATTTTGCGTTGTATTTGAGGGTCTCTCCTTCGAAGTTAAACGACTGATTTTGAGTGTAAACCTGCTTTATTGATATTATTGCAAGTGTGGCAAGCAATATATATTTCATATTTAGTAAAAATATATTTATTGTTTTGTAAATAAACGATTTATCTCATATCGTTCACCGATATTCCTTTGTATTGTCGGGGGTCGAAAGTGAATGTGCTATTGCTTGGTATCGGTCGGTAACTGCCTACTTCGATATCTATCCTCTGCCCGTTTCTGAAAGCCGATTCGATCTTCGTTATATTGCTTGTCGATTTGTTGATAAATACTCGTATGCGGAATAGATCGTTGCTCTTGTCGTGCGGTAGAAGTGCTATGGCATACTCTTTGTCGGACACTACGGTAGGGTCGAAATCGACACGATATATGCCTTTGTAGCTCTTTATGAAGCCTATCGGCGAGGTCTCTTGCAGCTCTTTTGTAGTTGGTGTGGTGATGGTTACTTCGTTTAGGTTTGGGTAGTATACCCACTGTGTTTTACCGTCGAAAAAGACCTCCATCTCTTTGTTTTTCAGATAAAACTTATTGCCCGATAGTCTTGCCTCCAAAGTTTCGACGGTAGGTTTGTTGCTGTCGGGCTCTTTGATACTCATTTTTAATGTTGTACTACAAGCCGCTCGATTGATCTTATCTGCAGCCTTGTCGAGTATGGCTATTGCCTTAGGGTCTGATTTAATGCTTCTTGCAGCGGGTTTCTGTGCTGCTATTGGAGCTAGTACGAGTATCGATATTATCGATATGACGATTCGTTTCATAATAAACGGTGCTGTTATATTATTGTAATGATTGTGTGTCTTTGACTTAGCTTTTGTATAAAAGTAAAAAAGAGTTTTTCGGGAAAACTCTTTTTTATCATCATTCATTTGCTTCTGCAACAACTCCGATTCTCTCTTGCCTGCGACGATTTGCATTCTTTTCGTTCGCCCGACCGGCATTCTCTCTTTTCGGCAGATTGGCATTCTTTTTCTACCATTTTCACTTGGTAACCCATCTTTTCGAGCGATTTCCGTAGCGATTCGGGAGTCGTCTTCTGTGGCTGATACACTATCGTCAGCTTCTGTCTTTCGAGGTCGAATATCAAGTCTTTAACGCCTTTTTCGAGAGGTATTGCCTTCTCTATACGGCTCTTACCGTTGTCGCCTTGCATATTTGCTATAAAAAACATGACAGTCGACTCTTTGTCTTTCTCTTTGGCGTTGATAGTCGTGATACCAACCAATAATGCTATTACAATAACTAATTTATTTATCATACTATCCAATTAAAAATTTCATTGAACATACTATTCGATACGAATATCTACAAAAAGTTTAATCGAGATAGATTAAATAAATTTTTTGCCGTTGGGCATAGCCTCTACATCGGCCACAAACTGACGTATTTTGTACTCCTCGTCTTTGCGACAGATAAGCAATACATTATTGTATTGTGCTATCAGATAGCCTTGTAGACCATCTATTACTGCAAGATTCCCTTCGGGCATCACGATGATATTATCGGAGGCATCGTAAACTTTTTTCAGGCATTTATACGATACATTGCCTTTCTCGTCTTTATAGCCTAAGTCGTAGAGACTCTGCCAAGTACCGAGGTCGGACCATCCGAAATCGGCCATAAGCACGTACACGTCGTCCGATTTTTCCATTATACCGTAGTCGATGGAAATATTTTTGCAGGTAGGATATATGGCATCGATATATTCCTGCTCTTTGTCGGTATTATAGAAGTTTTTGCCTTCGGCGAAACGTACCGATATCTCGGGCAGATACTCTTCCATTGCCTTTGTGATAGCCTGCATATTCCATAGAAACATTCCCGAATTCCAATAAAACTCGCCCGACTTCAAGAAAATTTCGGCTATTTCGCGATTCGGTTTCTCGATGAAAGTTTTCACCTTGCGTAGTACGCTGTTGCCATCGGTGATCTGTATGTATCCGTAGCCTGTCTCGGGGCGTGTCGGTTTCATACCGAGCGTGAGCAGCGACTGACGGTTTTTGTCCACGAACTCAAGCCCTTGTCTCAATACTCTGATATATTCCGTTTCGTCGGTTATAAGGTGGTCGGAAGGAACGACTATGATATTTGCATCTTCGCAACGTGATTTTATCTTGTAGGTAGCGTATGCAATGCAGGGGGCAGTATTGCGTCTCATCGGTTCGAGAAGTATATGGTCGGGGTTCATCAACGGCAATTGGCTTACAATTAGGTCTTTATAAGCGGCATTCGATACGATGTAGATGTTTTCGGTGGGTACCAAATCTTTGAAACGATCGAATGTGATTTGCAGAAGCGAGCGTCCGGTGCCGAAGAAATCCAAAAATTGCTTGGGGCAATCGGTCTTACTGAAGGGCCAGAATCGACTGCCTACGCCGCCTGCCATAATG
>CAJPNS010000076.1 GCA_905372135.1 Porphyromonadaceae bacterium
TGTTTTAGGTGTATATCGTATATATATAGTATATGTATAGTAGCGATAGAGTAAGGTGTAGGAGTATCATATAATAGTTACGACGGCAATATGCATTATAAAAAAAGTTAAAAGTATTGTTTATGTAAAATATATTTTTATACCTTTGCAATTGAGTACAATCAATTTTTTAATTATTAATCAAATAAATTTAATTGTTATGTCAGAAAAAAGAAGTTACGCTGAGATTATTTCTCAGGTAAGGATGCTTATCGAAGCAATGCGTGTTAACGTAAGTTCACTACCGCAACCACTGAACGACGTATTTATCAACGAACTCGAAAGTCTCGTCGAAGACGCCGAAAGAGTGAATGTAAAACAGGAGAAGCTCAAAGCAGACCTCAAGACCGAAACTGCAAAAATCGACAGTATCAGGAAAGAGATCGATATCCGCTACTCCGATGCCAAAAAGCGTATCAAACTCGACTTCCCCAAGGAACGTTGGCTGGAGTTTGGTTTCAGCGACAAGAGGTAACAAATCACAAAGGGCGACATCGAGGTGTCGCCCTTCATGTTTGATGCCAATACCGATAGTATCTGTATTACTTACCGCCAGCGATAAATCGCCTACTGAAATCGACAAGAAACAACCGTTCGCGACAACGTGTAGTAGCCGTATAGAGCCATTGCAGGAACTCTTTGCCAAGCATCGGCTCGGTAAGGTAACCCGTATCGATGTATACGTGACGCCACTGCCCGCCCTGCGATTTGTGGCAAGTGATAGCGTAAGCAAACTTTATCTGTATGGCATTGAGGTACTCGTTGCGTCGCATCTCGATATAGCGAGTTCGCTTATTGCCGATATGGCTATAATCCTTCTCTACCTCTTCGAATAGCTTGCGACCGATAGCATCGTTGTCGCTCGGAGTGGGAGCGTCGATGCTATCGACGAGTACGAGGCAGTCTATCTCTTGGTCGTAGTCTACAAGACGCATCGCTACCTCTACGAACCTGAAACCGTACATCTCTCTGTAACGCCTGATACGTACTATCTCGGCAATATCGCCGTTGGCGATGAAGTCGATACCGCTATAACGCTCTGCCCAGAAGTAATTGTTTTTTATCACCATCACCAGATCGCCTCTGGCGATACGCTCTTCGCGCTGGAGGATACGGCTTCGTATAGCGTCGTTGAACTGATTGGCTCGCTTATTGGAACGAGTGATGACGATAGTGTTTTCGATACCCGCCACGTCGTACGAATGCTCTACGGCTTCGACCACATCGGAGGCGGCTACGGTATCGACATCGTCGAAGTCGACCGAAAGCTGCGGATGGCTATACTCTGGCATATCGATGATACGGCGGATATGAGTGGCGTTGGATAATATTCCGCTATCGGCGGCTTGGCGTACAACGTCGCGTAGCGTATATTCGGTAACGTGTAGCGACATACTTTCGAGGTAGCGCCTATCGAGTGCAGGCGAGAAACTCTGCCCTACAGGAAGTAGCTGAGCAGTATCGCCGAGTAGTATCATTCGGCAATTGATACCGCTGTAAATATACTCGATGAGGTCGTCGAGCAGACGCCCCGACCCGAAAATATTGGCATCGCCCGACGTGTTTCCTATCATCGACGCTTCGTCGACGATGAAGAGAGTATTGCGGTGTTTGTTGAAATCGAGTACAAACTTGTAGTCTGAAGCAGACTTCTGACGGTATATCTTCTTGTGTATCGAACTTGCCTCGTGTGCGGCGTAGCTCGAGAGTACCTTGGCGGCTCTTCCGGTAGGAGCGAGCAAGACGGTATCGAGTCGGAGGTCGCTCATAGCCTTTACCATAGCGCTTACGATAGATGTCTTGCCTGTGCCGGCATATCCTTTCAGTAGGAAACAGGGAGCTGCGTGGCGGTCGGTATAGAAACGTGCGAGAAGCCCGATACACTCCTTCTGCTCGTCGTTTGGCACGAAGGGCAGGCTCTCGGTAATCTTCTCTTTTATGAAATCTTCGACCATATCGGAGGTATCGATATCAATATTGCTTACTGCGGTATCCCTTCCACTACTACGACGAACTCTCCCTTCGGCGTACAGGTGGAGAAATGCTCTATCAGCTCGGCAAGAGTGCCTCGCAATGTCTCTGAGAATTTTTTCGATATCTCACGGCAGACGGCTGCTCTTCGTTCTGCTCCGAGCGACTCGGCAAGCTGCGATAGTGTCTTCGATATACGATATGGCGACTCATACAATACGATAGTGCGATGTTCGTCTTTCAGTGCGTCGAGTCGCTGCTGCCGCCCTTTACGATGCGGAAGGAATCCTTCGAAACAGAATCGTTCGCAGGGAAGTGCCGACTCTACAAGGGCAGGTACGAAAGCCGTCGGACCTGGCAGACACTCCACCTCTACTCCTCGACGGACACACTCGCGTACAAGCAAAAAGCCCGGGTCTGATATAGCGGGCGTGCCGGCATCTGTAACGAGGGCTACGTCGCGTCCCGCACCGATATCTTCGGCTATACGCTCTACGGTGCGATGTTCGTTGAACTTATGGTGAGCCACACATCGAGTTTTTATATCGAAAT
Source organism: Porphyromonadaceae bacterium (assembly GCA_905372135.1). Taxonomy (GTDB): domain Bacteria; phylum Bacteroidota; class Bacteroidia; order Bacteroidales; family Paludibacteraceae; genus F0058. The sequence continues at coordinate 2,563 of CAJPNS010000076.1, forward strand.
GATGAAGCAATACGGATGTATTGCGTGTATCTTCGGCTAAAATATAGTCGACGCTACGTAGCACACCGAGAGCTCGAAGTGTGATATCTTCGAGGTTACCTATTGGGGTAGGTACTAAATATAACTTTGCCATAGAGCGATATTATTTTTTGTTTGTCCGACTAATGAGTTCTATCGTGCGGAGTTTGTCTTTGTAGAAGTTATATCGGTTCTGAGTGTCGCGGCTTATACCTGAGTCGGAGTTGCCACCCCATCGGCGACAGAGATATAGCGAAGAGTATATCCTACCTATCTCCCACTCTCTGCATATACGCAGCCCCATGGCGTAGTCTTCGCCGTAGCTTACGTTAGGAAACTTTATCTGCCGTACGATAGGCGTATAGAAGGCGCGAGGTGCCCCGAGTCCGTTGATACGTAGAGCATTGTTTCGTCCGTTTTGCTCCGTCCATTCGCGATGATCCACAAGGAATGGGGCAATAGGATTCATCTCGAAGTCGGTAATCGTATACGCCCCTATTACCATAGCACACCTCCGTCGGCGAAACTCATCGACGATGGTTTGTAGCGTATGTGGCGATTGATATACGTCGTCGCTATCGAGTTGTACGGCAAACCTCCCGCAACGTGTGTCGTCGACGGCGAGTTGCCAACACCCACCGATACCCAGATGCCTGCTCTCGGGAGTGATACGGATTACGTTGGCGTTTGCCTTGGCGAGCTCTTCGACTATCTGCCCCGTGCGGTCTGTGGAGTGGTTGTCGACGACGACGACGTTGTACTCGAAGTCTGCAACTTGGCTCAGTGCCGAACGTACGGCATCGGCGATAGTATTCTCGCGGTTGCGGACGGGGATTACAACCGACGCTTCGACAGCGAAATTGCCTTCGTCGATATCGACCTTCTTTGGAGTAGTCGTAAGCAGCCCCCCGATACGCTCCAGATGAGCCGTGCAAGCCCTCTCCATATCGAGCTGTACGTCGACGTTTTTCTTATCGATATATGCGAAGTGGCGGCTGTGGGCGTCGTCGCTCGAGGTCTGCTCCACCCTATACAGAGGCTCTGCTATGTGGAATATATCTGCCTCTTCAGAGATACGAAGACGCAGGTCGTACCAGCCGGCGAAAGCGTAGTCGTCGGTGGCTCGGGCGACGATGCTTTTGAAAATATCGGTCTTCAGCATCACCAAAGCACCGAAGTCGAAGTCGTCTCTGAGAGCACCCCGCTGATAGTCGATATTACATATCTGAGTATCGACCTCGCCATCGACGGTATAATAATCGGAATATATCAGAGCAGCTCCCGTAGAGCGTCCTACATCTACGAATCGCTCTGTGCCGTATGGCAATAGCTCTATGTCGCCTGCCGCAATCTGTATGAGAAGCCACTCGGCTTGTGCCCTCTCTGCCACTTGGCGTAGGGAATGTGTAGAATAGTCTTGTAATGAAAAATATTCTGTCGGGTTCATTGTATTGTAAGTTGGTTTATATATTCGGTATCGTGTGTGGTGAAAATATTTCTACTTGCTATGTAGAAACGTTAGTATGCGACGCATCAATTGTGTCCGTTCGTCTCGCTTTGCGATAGTCTCGAATGGGAATCCTGCTACTACGGCTCTGTACTCTCCTTTGTAAGCTACGGCAGCGCTCATCGAATTTTCATTATATCGCATCACAGTATAACAATTCTCTGCGCGAGGCTCCAGAGCGTCTACGCTTTGTAGAGCGTACCGAGTGGCATTTATCTTGTCCGATATGTTGTCGCACTCTAAGCCCTCCATATCGAGCACAGGCGAATATACACCCGTAGTATTGCAGCAGCGAGCTGCTCGGTCTGTCCGCCAAAGTATCTTAAGCTTATCGGCAGCAAACGCAGAGTCTGCTCCGTCGCCCTTCTCGTAGAGGTCTTTTGCCACGTATGCTCCGCTTACAAAGAGTCCTTTGCCTTCGGATAAATATTGGCTCAGTCTGCCTTGCAACGATTTACTTATTGTATGAAACTCCTCTTTGTCGGTAAAACTATCGGTGCGTCGTAGTTGCTTGCCGAGTATCAAGTCTACCGCCGAGAAGTCTCCAAGCGACACACTGCCATCTTCTACTGCCTCCACCGACGACGAAGAAAACGAATACCCTGCTTCGCTTATGGCAGACCCGTGTGTATATGGATAGTCGAATGTGTTACCTGCCACAGCCAGCTGTTCGTATGTACCGTACGAAGCGCCGTATCCCGGAGAGTCGTCGTCTGTCCACTTCTTCGAGGTGTCGTATATATATTGCTTTCCGGTATATGAATAATCGACTCGGTAAGGTATCGCCCCGCACTGGTCGTCTAAGAATCCTTTCGAGCTACCTTCATCGACGTAGTCGGCAGCTGCCACCTTCGTGAAACCGTTTACCACAAGCACCTCTCCTTGTGCCTCCGACCGCCTGCATACACTCAGCTCCTCGCTGGGGAAACTCTCGCCACCGTCGTTTACTGCCGTTACCTTATAGCTATAAATAGTGTCGTCTTCTATAGGTAGATTTATGTGAGTGCCTCTGACCCATACGCCGTTGTCGTATCCCTTGTAGCCCTCGCCTACTGCATTTTTACGAGTGTATACCATATATCCGCTTGGTTTAGCCGTAGACTCCGTAGTGTCGTGTGTAGCCGACCATTGCAGATGTGCAGTATTGCCACTGAGTACTGCCGAAAACTTCCGTACGGGTAGCGGCTGCACAGTGTAATGTGTATGTCGCTGATTGGCTAAAAACTTTAATATCCCCTTATATACCGCTCGAGCAAAGACAAATTGGAACTTCGGGTCGAGACCTCGCTTCATATCGTTGAAATTCTGATGGCTCATACTTTCGAGTATCATCGAGGGTACACTTGGCATACGGCTCTCTGCGTAGTTTGCACTCTTTATCCCCCTTATCGCCCACTCTCTATCCGATGTCGCTCTAACGTCTCTCTTTATCTCCGAAAGAATAATATTAGCCATATCCATCGAGGCGTATCTGCTCTGTCCGTTGGGGAAGGTCGCACTCCCGTTGTTCGACGTGGTCACTATCGCAAGCGAGCCCACAGTCGCCGCAGTATCTATCCCCGCATCCGAATGCAACGCCAACGACAGGTCTATCGGCACGGCAAGTCCCACCGAGTCGGGTGCGTTGTCGGAAGCGTAGTTGAGATAGTTTAACCACTTCCCTCTGGCCGCATAATCGTCGATATAGTCGTTCATTCCGTAGGTATGCGAGTAGACACTGAAAGGCATCCCCGCCCACTGCAAGTAGTAGCGAGCCCCCTCCCAGAATCGTGCTCTTCGGCTTGTAACGAAGCTCTCCTTTGCGAAAGGCGATAGCAGCTTGGCTCTGGCTCTTACCGTAGGGTCTTCGATAGAGTCTATCGTGCTTTGCGTAGCCGGACGCCGAGCGATATTGCCCATACCGCCTCCAAACTTTACGGCATCTGCCACCACGAAGCCGCCCCCTTTCTTGCTCTCGTTAGATAGTACTACCTTGCGGTTAGCTTCGTTGTCGTCGGGGTCGAAGTAAAATGTACCCAGATATACCCAAGTGCCGTATGCAATACTCTGGTCGACGACAAAAGAGCTGTGCCCACCCGAGTGATACACGGTATAGTGAGCGTCGTGTACGGCATCATCTATATGCGGATAACACACCGATACCGAATACCAACCGCAAGCAGAAATCTTAGGGATGTACTCCACCCACGACTCGGCTTTGCGAGTGCTTTTCATTATAGCAGCAGTACCCATAACGAAGGGGTTGTCTCTGTCGACATAGAACTCCTTACTATCGGAGAAGCCTACGACTGCCCGTTTCTGTATATTCGACCGCTTGCCCGAACGTCTGTATATAGAGCCTTGCTGAGAAGTACGCCAACTCGGGTCGTTGTCGCAGATGACCATATCTGTCTGAATATCGCGTTCGCGGGGAACGAAGACATAAGCTCCCGCATTTTCGAGCATAGGAAGAAGGTAGTTTATCACTATCTGAGCAGTGAATTTGTCTTCGACGGTAGTCAGTATCCGAGCACGCTGCCACTCCCAGCGGTCGAGGCGTTGCTCGTAGTACCAGCCGTGCGAGTGCCACAGAGCGATATTACTGCCGACGAGTCCGCCATCGATATCGATGTGTTTGCTTAGGTTTCGCACGAGATAGCGACCGCTCTTTCCGATATCTTTAGCATATCGAGTCTTGTCTTTATCGATATGTTTTCGATAGATATTGGGCACTAGCTTTTCGATATTATCGCCACCCGCATATATATTTATATTGTAATGCTGCTGCTTAGGCGGTAAGAGACGCCTTATTTTCGCACGTAGAAAATCGATATCCGTCTCGTGGAACGGTATGGCAGTAGCTTGGTCGGATAGAGATATATTTACCTGCCGACGACGAGTATCTACCTCGAACGATATCAGCCGACAAGAGAGAGCCGAACCATACTCACGCTGAAATTGCCGTAAGATATTGCGTACGGAGTCTGCAATACTATTCTGTGCATACACACCCGATACACACACAAGCAGAAAGGCAATGAGCAACGGTCTTATCTGTTTCATCGTGTATCATCATTTTAATATAAAAGCTATGGCTTGCTCTATAAGCGTATCGAAGCCATTTGCCACATCGATAGCATTCATCGTTACTTCCACGTCGGGGGCGATACCGAACTCTATCTGTCGGCGGTCGACGTCGAGAATCTGTACCGACGAGAAACGCACCATCCACCCATTGGGCAGCTCGTTTGATGTGGGGATACCGCCTCCGCCACCGGTAATACCGCCGATAACGGTAACATTAGGTGCATTTTTGACACGACAGACGAAGTCGTTGGTAGCACTGTAACAACGGCGATTGGTAATGACGACCACACGACGCTCGCTCCAATCGAGACGAGAGTTTTTAGGAGTATAGACTTCGGAGAGTTCCGAAAAATCGCTATGCCCCCGCCCCGTCTTGTGGCGAATGTAGCCTGTGAGGGTCTTTTCTCGCATAAAAACAGAGGCAAAATCTTCGCTATAGCCGAGCGAACCACCGCCATTGTTGCGAAGGTCGATAATAATTCCTCTGCATGCCTTGAAAAATTCGCCGATATACTGCAGCGAAGCGAACGATACTGCCGACGAAAAACTCGAATAACGTATATAACCCACCTTACCATCGGCTATCGGAGCGTATTGGAAGCCACCTCCAACCCTATATTTTTGCCCCAGATAGCGGTCGGAAAATATGAGCTTTTCGTCGAAATTGGGGGGATAAGACTCGAACCAACCCTTACTACGCGATACATCGAAAGGCGAATATAGATTGACGTGCCCGTCTTGGAGAGTGTCGAGCATCTTGGAAAAGAGGTCGAACATAGCCACTTGCGAACGGATTTCGGGCAATTTAGCCTCGTAGACCCTACGGACACCGTCCCAGTCGATGCCTTTTTCTTCGAAGAAACAGTACTTGCAGTCGAGTATCTGCCACAGTGCGTCGAAATTGGCTTTGGGGCTGAAGTCTCTGACATGTCGTTTGCGGCACGAAAAGGCTACAAGCGACACCACGACAAAGATTAGTAAAAATATCTTTTTATGCATTGTGGGACTAAGGGTCGATAGGTTTGTTTGTGTCGACAAAATTACTACATTTTGGCGGAAATACAAGTAAAAGCAAAATGCTGACAAAAGAAATATCGCCCGAAAGACTTCTCGCGAAGCTCTCAGGCGATATCGATTTATCGAACTACTATACCTATCTGTCCTTGATGATTCTAAATCTCGGCTGTGTATGTTTTCTTTTTTTATAGCCCTCTACTACGAGATTTCCATTAAAATACACTTCGTTTAATACGTGTATTCCGCCTTTGTGATAGACGTTAGCAACTATCGTATCCATATCGCCTGCTCCCCAATATACGTACGATGTGATACGAGAAGCCGTAAAAATATCCAGTTCTTCGTGAGAGGTCATAGCTTCGGAACAATGAAAATAGATTATATTCGGACGCCCGAAAGAAAAACCTCTTTGGGGAGATGTGCAAGGAGTAAGTCTATCTTGGGATTTCTCCGACAAAATAGTATCGCCACTATTTAGAAGCCGATATACCTTGATACTATCTTCGATAAGAGCACCTGCATAAGTACTATCGAGCAGACTCTGTCCCTTTGTATTATGAACCTCTAACAATATGGTATCTCCTAAAAGCGTTCCCGTATACTCACAAGAGCAATTGATAGAAATAATTGCTGCCAACACAAACAACATTAAAACATTCTTTTTCATACAAATATCATTTTTTAGTAATTAAAATCGGTATTATATCAAGGATTAATCCTCCTTAGCTCAATTGCAAAAATATCTTTTTCTCTTTTAATCACAAAATAAATTCTATATTTTCAAAAAAAATATCCTATATATTTTTTTCGAAAGAAAACATTATTTCATAAAAACATAATATACAGTCTTTTACAAAACCAATAATAAGTCTATAAAAAACGTCCTATCGTTTTTACTAAAATGTCCTATCGTTTTCACCAAAACGTCCTATCGTTTTCACCAAAACGTCCTATCGTTTTCACCAAAACGTCCTATCGTT
>CAJPNS010000077.1 GCA_905372135.1 Porphyromonadaceae bacterium
ATTCAACAGCCTTCCTCTGAACAGCTTTCAAGCGAAAAAGATAGTTCTGATAATTCAGGCGTTATTTATTTTATACTTATTGTTATTAGCGTTTTTCTTATACTGATGATTTTGATAATCATGTTTTATAGATATGAAAAAAAATGTTGTAATTGTAAGAAATGGAACGCAATGAAAGAATATCAAAGAGATTTGATAGGAGAGAAGGCGTCAAAAATAAAAAAGACTCTAAAAACAAAAGACAGAAATGGCAATGTAATAAAAACGACCGAAGTATATGTCCCTGCTACCATTTATTATTTTCATATTCATCGTAAGTGTAAATATTGTGGCTATAAAGATATTATAAAAGAGTCTGAAAAAAAGGAGGATTGAATACAATGAAAAAAATGTTCTAAAAATATCACAATCAGTAAAAAGCGGTGGATATACAGAAAATATCAGATGATTTCAAGGAAATCAAAAAAAAATGGGGAAAAGAAGGTAAGGACTTTAATTTTTTTCAATTCATTGAAGACAAGTTTTGGAAAATTACCGAAACAAAACACAGTAGAATTTTGGCTTTTTTTCTTGATCCCAATGAAATTCACGGGCAGGGAGGTGAGTTTTTAAAGTTGTTTCTTAGAAGATTGGGCTTTGATGTTAGTAATTTCAATGCTGAAAAGTGGGAAATATATGTAGAAAAAGACAATATAGATATTCTCTTACAGTCAGACACTATTAGTATTGTAATTGAAAACAAGTCAAATGGGGCTGCAAATCAAGAACACCAACTATATAGATATTGGGTTAATGGGATTTATCATTTTCATCACGAAGATATAGAAAAAGCAGAAAATAAAAATTTGTCACGTATTGTTTATTTGCCAGATGGTTGGTCGTGTTGCCGAAAACCTATTGGACAAACACAAGAACGCCCTGATTGTCTGTTGGCTGATGAATATCCAGAAAGACTAAACGAAGATATTATCACTACTTGGACGTATGTGAAGGATATAAAAGAATGGTTAGAAGAGTGTGCAGCCCCGATGGATGATAATAATATAATCAAACATTTTATTAGCAACTATATAACTTATTGGAGTAAAATAAGGTCAAAAGACAAAAAATATATGGACATATTAGAAAAACACTTGACAAGTAAAGAAGAGTGGAGTAATATTAATGAAATTTCGGAACAAGTTGAAAATTTGAAAAAACAATGGATTGAAGATTTTGAGAAAAAGATAAAAGTCCATAACGACAATTACTTTTGGGGAGCAAGATACGGCAAACAAACACCTTATGATTTTCGCTGGGGAATACAAGGTAGTGGTTGGAACGATATGTGTTTTCTATACTATCCTTATGTAAATGGTCTTTCTATTTGGGGACAAAATTTTAGCGTAGTTAAAAATAAATACAAAGCTGAATTTGAAGGAATTTTTAAAGGTGAATTTCAATGGATTGATGATGACGCAGACTATGCTATGAGATTGAGAGGAGAAAGTTTTGAGCTACGTGATGACGAAAACGGATTAGTTTGGGAATTTCATAATAATACTAAGTTAGTTGAGCGAATAATAGAAGTGATAGAAAAATACACTTATAATAGAAAAGTCTTTGATTTATTCAAAAAAGTAAATGAAGATATTAGAAATCATTGATTCCTCTAATGATAAAAAAACAGCAAACATCTTTCTTTTTTAATGAAAAGATGTTTGTTTTATTATAGAGAAATTATAAAGAAAATCGAAATATCATCGGAAGATATTGAATTCGTCGTTGTTATATGGGGCTCTCTATCGATAAGTAGTTCATAATGCTGTGGAAGATATATCCTTGCGACAGAGTGCCGAGGCGTTTGAGTCGTCTGTCGTTGTTGTCCGAAAGCCATTCTTTTCAAACATTACTCAAATTCATAGATATTTCATTTATTAGGAGAGTAAATTGATAGCCTGCCTTTTTGCTCCAAGTCAAAATTTTATTGTAATTTTGTAACGATATTACGGCTTTCAAAAGATTCCACAACAAAATATACAACAGTAACTTATGTTTTACTACTTATTCCATTGGTTGGAGCAACTCAACGTTCCGGGAGCAGGAATGTTTGCATATCTGACATTCAGGGCGAGTATGGCGTTCATCTTCGCCTTACTTTGTGCCACTTTCATCGGCAAACGAATAATACGATATCTGAAAAGCCGACAAATACTCGACACCCCTCGCGAGATGAACTTCGGCGGACTGTCCGACGACCAGATATTCGAACAACGCGAAAAGATGCGAAAAAGCCAGACCCCCACAATGGGAGGAATCATCATATTGATTTCTATCATCGTACCCTGCCTTCTGATAGGTGTTCTGCATAACATATATATGATTCTTATGCTTTTCACAACGATATTTATGGGCTGTATCGGTTTTTTGGACGATTACATCAAGGTTTTTCGCAAAAACAAAGATGGTCTCAGCGGACGTTACAAAGTATTCGGGCAGGTAGGCATAGGGCTTGTAGTGGGGCTTGTGCTATACTTTTCGCCACAAGTGGTTATAATCGAAAACACTACCAAACACACAAAAAACTCTAATAACGAAGAGGTTGTCTATACGTCGAAAGCGGAGAAATCGACTCAGACCACGATACCTTTCTTCAAGAACAACAACTTCGACTACGCCGACCTTTTCGGCTGGGCTGGCGACAACAAACAGCTTCTGGGTTGGATTTTCTTCGTGCTCATCACTATTTTCATAGTTACGGCAACCTCCAACGGAGCCAATCTGACCGACGGCATCGACGGACTATCTGCCGGCAGCTCGGCAATAATGGGTGTGGCTCTCGGTATCTTGGCGTACGTGTCGGGTAATATCAACTACTCGGGCTATCTCAACGTGATGTTTATCCCCGGCTCGGGCGAACTGCTTGTGTTTGCCGCCGCTTTCATAGGTGCCACAATAGGTTTTCTCTGGTACAATTCATATCCTGCACAGGTATTTATGGGCGATACAGGGTCATTGGCTTTGGGAGGTATCATCGCCGTTTTTGCCATCATCATACACAAAGAGCTGCTTATACCGATATTGTGTGGCGTATTCTTGGTCGAAAATCTATCCGTAATAATACAAACATTCGTATATAAGAGAACTAAAAAACCGAATGCCAACGGCGAAATGGTCGGTCTGCGGGTATTCAAAAAGACTCCACTGCATCATCATTATCAGACAAAAGGCGAAAACGTGGCAGGACCATACCTGATAAAAAGACCTGTAAAAACCATTCACGAGTCGAAACTGACCATTCGTTTTTGGCTTGTCGGACTGATGTTGGCGGCACTGACGCTTCTAACCCTGAAAATCAGATAACTTCTCATCTCGGTCTCTATGGGTAAAAGAAAGATTATCAACGACGCTGTACACGGATTTATATCCATACCTAACGATTTCCTGTACGAGCTGCTACAACATCGTTTTATGCAGAGACTCAATAGGATAAAACAACTCGGCGTATCGGCAATGGTCTATCCGTCTGCCACGCACACGAGGTTTCAGCACTCGCTCGGAGCAATGCACCTTACTTCGGAAGCAGTCAAGGAGCTACGGCTCAAAGGACACAATATCTCAGACCACGAAGAAAAGGCAGTAATGGCAGCAATATTGCTTCACGATATCGGACATTGTCCGTACTCGCACGTACTCGAAAACATCATCGTCGGCAACATCAGACACGAGCGGATATCCGACATTCTGATGCAGCAGATATCCGACGAGATGGGCGGACAGCTCGATACGGCAATACGTATTTTCCGCAACGAATATCCGAAGCACTTCCTACATCAACTCATTAGCAGTCAGCTCGATATGGACAGGTTCGATTATCTTATGAGAGACAGTTTCTTCACCGGTGTAGTCGAAGGCAGCATCGGCTCTGCCCGTATCATCAAGATGCTCGACGTCGCCAACGACAGCCTCGTCGTAGAACAGAAAGGTATGCTCTCGGTCGAGAATTACCTCATTTCGAGGCGATTTATGTATTGGCAGGTCTATTTTCACAAAACATCGATAGCTGCCGAGATAATGCTCCGTAATATCATCAGACGGGCAAAAGAACTGATAGGTAAAGGGCAAAAGCTATTCGGTACACCTGCTCTGCTCTATTTCTTGGAAAATGACATCAACGCAACAAATTTCGCTTCCGACGAGCTTGCAATAGAGAAGTTTGCAGAGATGGACGATGCCGATATAATAGCCTCTATCAAAGTATGGAGCAACCACAACGACAAGGTATTGGCTATCCTTAGCTGTAACTTCATCGACCGTAGACTGTTCAAAACCTCATCGGTAGCAGGCGAGACAGACAGGGCAACCCTCGAACACCTCGCCCGTGAAAAAGAAAAACACATTGTTTCTCAGCTCGGTATCGACAAATGCGACGGACACTATTTTTCGTCGTACCAGATAGTCGAGAACGACACATACAACTTCACCGACGACAAAATAATGGTACGTCTGTCCGACGGCTCCATCAGTGACCTGTCGGCAAGTTCGTCGATACTGACGCCTCAAAGCCTACACTACGATACACGCAAGTGTCACCTATGTTATTATCAAGCATAATGCGGTGATGTACAAACAAATACTACGTCTGGCTCTACCCAATATCATCACCAACATCACTGTGCCGCTCTTGGGTATGGTGGATCTGGCTATCGTCGGACACATCGGCGACACTCGATATATAGGGGCAATAGCCATCGCCACAATGATTTTCAGTATGATATATTGGCTGTTCGGCTTTCTGCGTATGGGCACCTCGGGCTTCACGGCACAGGCGTACGGAGCAGACGATATGGACGAATCTGCCGACATACTGTTTCGCTCGTTGTCGGTGGGGCTTACGGCGGCTCTATGCCTTATTGTATTGCAAAAACCCATCATCGACACCGCTCTGATGCTTGTAGGCAGCAGTACCGAGCTCAAAGATATTGCACGACGATACTTCTACGTCAATATATGGGCTGCCCCTGCCACACTACTGATGTACGGCTTCAAAGGGTGGTTTATCGGTATGCAAAATTCCAAAATACCGATGATGATAGCAATAGCTGTCAATATAGTTAATATCGTGATGTCGTTGATATTCGTCTTTGTGCTGCGACTCGATATAGAGGGCGTCGCCCTCGGCACAGTGATAGCCCAATACACAGGGTTGGGGCTTGCCTTCGCATTCTTTTGGCGTCGATATGACTTTATACGCCATCTGATGAGCTGGCGCAGGAGTATGAGGCGTAGGCAGATGAAACGTTTTTTCAGCGTCAATCTCGATATATTTCTGCGTACGGTCTGCCTGATAGCCGTGTTTTCGTTTTTCCCCATTGCAGGCTCTAAGTATGGCGACAACGTATTGGCAATAAACACATTACTGATGCAGTTCTTCACTCTTTTCTCGTACATAATGGACGGTTTCGCATACGCAGGCGAGGCTCTGACGGGACGGTTTATCGGGGCGGGCGACCCCGATTCTCTGAGGCGCAGCATAAGAGACAACTTTCGGTTGGGCATAATGCTTACAGCTGTATTTACGCTTGTCTATGCCTTTGCGGGCGACGGTCTGCTATACCTGTTTACCGACAAAAAAGATATAATACGTCTGTCGGCAGAATATTACCTGTGGGTGCTACCTATACCTTTGGCAGGATTTTCGGCGTTCTTGTGGGACGGCATATTCATCGGAGCAACCGCCTCGCGTGCAATGCTCTACGCCATAACGGCAGCTACAATATTATTTTTCATTACATATTTTTCGTTGAATGATCTGATGGCAAATAACGCCCTATGGCTGTCGTTGATAATATTCCTCTCGGCACGCGGTATCGGGCAAACAATATTGGCAAAAAAAGCCGTCTTCGACAGAGTCGGCTAAATCGCACTCGTTTTTTTGTTTATATTATTAGTAATCAGTATGATATCTGTGCGAAAAAGCGCTAGCAGACTATTATTTCACACAACAACAATCATATACATACCACAGTAGAATATAATAGTGTTACTGGTATCATTTTTTTTTGTACCTTTGCCATCCAAAATTATTTATTTAAAATAAGCCATAACTACAACAGAATGAATATTGTTAGAAACGATGTCGACTCTTGTAATTCGACACTTACCCTTACTATCGACAAGCAAGACTATGCCGATAAAGTAGAGAAATCGCTCAAAGAATACCGCCACAAAGTGCAAATGCCCGGATTCCGCTCGGGTAACGTTCCGATTGGAATTGTAAAAAAGATGTACGGTAAGTCTGTACTCGTCGAAGAGGTAAATAAAATTATCTCGGAATCGTTGTACAACTACATAAGAGACAATAAAATAGATATCTTAGGCGAACCTATATCAAACGAGAATATTCAGAAACCGATAGATTTCGACAAAGACGAAACATTTGAGTTTGTATTCGATATAGGTATCTGTCCCACAATGAATATCGACTTAGATACGAAAGACAAAATCACCTATTATACCATTGCCGTAACCGACGAAATGGTCGACGAGCATATAAATATGCACGCTTCGCGTCTCGGAAAATATGTGCCGGGTGAAAAGTCCGAAGAAACCTCTGTAATAAAGGGAGATATGAAAGAAATAGTCGAAGAAGGAGCCGAAAAAACAGAGCTTCTCGAGGCAGTAGACGTCCTTCTTACTCCCAAATATATCAAAGAGGCAAAACAAAAGAAACTTTTCGTAGGCAAAAAGATCGGGGCTAAAATCAAATTCAATCCCGTAAAAGCTATGGAAAACGAATATGAAGTATCGTCGATGCTTAATATCGACAAAGACAAGGTGAAAGACTATGACCGTGATTTCGAATATGTAATAAAAGAGATCACCAACCACCAAAGCGCCGAGATAGACCAAGAACTTTTCGATAAAGTACTGGGAAAAGATGTGGTAAAAAACATCGATGAGTTCAAGGAAAAGATAAAAGAGGGAATATCGGACGTATATGCTGCAGATAGCGATTATAAGTTCGGCATGGATGTGCGCAAAATGCTGACAGACAAGAATAAAAATGTCGTGTTCCCCGAAGAGTTTCTCAAAAGATGGGTACGCACCACCGGTAAAGACCCCAATAAAGAGGTATCCGACACCGAATTTAACGGTATGCTTGAATATCTGAAATGGGATTTGATAAAGAAATTGTTCGTAGAGAAGTACGAAATCAAAATCGAAGATAAAGAGATAAAAGACGCTGCTCGTCAAGATATTGCGATGAGATTCGCTCAATACGGCATCAACAATCCGCAAGAGGAGATATTAAATGCTTATATAGAGGAGTCTATGAAGCAAAAAGGTGCTATCGAACAGTTTTACCAACAAGCTGCCGAGCGTGCAGTCGTAGCCAAAATAAAAGAAGTGGTGAAGATAAATAAAAAGGATATTACCCTCAAAGAATTTAATGAGTTGGTAAGTGGCAAAGAATCATAGCTTTAAAGATTTTATAAATTAATTAATGCAGAAAATAGAGTCTAACCTCTTGGTATAGACTCTATTTCTATTTATCGCCTTATTAGCTAAAGTCTTGCTACATACGAAATGATATGTAATAAGCAGCATATTGGGTATTGACAAATATTTTCTTTGTCTTTTTAGAGTAAACATATAGAATATTTTTATACCTTTGTGTTTCAGTTATCCATAGTAAGCAAAACCTATTAATTTTATTATGAGCAATTTAGAAAACCAAGAAAACATTGTAAACGACACTACGGAAAATTCCGACAAGATTGTAGAATCCACTGAGAGTATGCAAGATACGACAGAAGTCGTTGTGAATACAGATATTCCTGTAAATCAGGAGATAGAGGGAGGAGTAGAAGAAAATAAATCTTATGTCGGCTATACTCGAGAAGAGCTTGTAAACGAACTTCAAGAGCTACTGAAAAAGACCGAAAGTGCCGTTATAAACGATATAAAAGGTTCGGTAGAAGCTATAAAACAAACTTTTTATCGGCTTCAGAAAGAGAAAGAAAATCCTTTGTCGTCGGAAGATGGCGAAGACACTGTCGTAGAAAAAGTTATCGATAGTGTAGAGGAGACTTTCAAACAATTGCTCGGTAAGTATAAAGAGATGAAAGCCTCTGCAAATGCGTTGCTTACAGAGGAAAAAGAAAAAAATCTAAAACTCAAAGAGGAAATTTTAGCCAAACTCGAAGAGCTGACAAACTCCACCGACGATTTGTCTACGACGATTCCGGCTTTCAGGAAGTTGCAACAAGAGTGGAAAGCTATAGGACAAGTGCCACAAAAGGCTGTAAACGAGATTTGGAAGACATACAATAAATATCAAGAAAAGTTTTACGACCTCATAAAAATAAACAATGAGCTGCGTGAATACGATTTCAAGAAAAATCTTGAGCTAAAAAACACACTGTGCGTCGCTGCAGAAAAACTCGAAGAAGAGCCCAATGCAGTACTGGCATTCAATACGTTACAAAAGCTGCACGAAGAGTGGCGCGAGATAGGACCGGTAGCCAAAGAAGAGCGTGAAGTAATATGGAATCGCTTTAAAGAGGCATCGTCGAAGATAAACAAAAAGCACCAAGCATACTTCGAGTCGCTAAAGGAGAAAGAAGAAGAAAATTTAAGGCTCAAAACAGCAATCTGCGAGAAGGTAGAGGCTATAGATATAGAGTCGCTACAAAGCCGAAAACATTGGCAAGACAAGCTCGACGAAATACTGGCATTACAAGAAGAGTGGAAGAAGATAGGATTTGCGACCAAGAAAGCCAATGTAAAGATATATCGACGTTTCAGAGAGGCTTGTGATAAGTTTTTCAAAGCCAAAAACAATTTCTATAAAACTCTAAAAGAAGAG
>CAJPNS010000078.1 GCA_905372135.1 Porphyromonadaceae bacterium
ACATCACTAATAACGATATTTCGTTCCGTTTATTGTGTTAAACCGACGGCAAAAGACGAGATTCCTATGAGATTCGCCTCGATGTCGGACACGAAAATAGGCTCTACCGACCTTACGTACGCTGCCGAACGAACCGTACACTCGGTAGTACACGTCAAAGTGAAGCAAGAGGTGAAAAATTCGATTCAGGGATTCAGCGACCCGTTTTTCGATTTTTTCTTCGGACAGCCTCGTAATTATCAGCAGCCCGAAGCTACTACCGGAGCAGGATCGGGCGTAATAATTTCGACCGACGGATATATCGTCACAAACAACCACGTCATAGACAATGCGGCAGAGATAGAGGTAACTCTCAACGATAAACGTACTTTCAAAGCCAAAGTAATAGGCGCCGACCCTTCGACCGACGTGGCTCTGATAAAGATAGAGGCTACCGACCTGCAACCCATAGCCATAGGCAACTCCGACAACCTCAAAGTAGGCGAATGGGTACTTGCTATCGGCAATCCGTTCAATCTTACCTCGACGGTAACGGCAGGGATAATATCGGCAAAAGCAAGAGAGATGTCTGATGTGATTACTTCCGAACGCAAGATAGAAAGCTTCATACAGACCGATGCTGCCATAAATCCGGGAAATAGCGGCGGAGCACTCGTCAATACTGCCGGAGAACTCGTTGGAATAAACACCGCTATCGCTTCGCAAACAGGCTCTTACATAGGATACGGATTTGCAATACCTACCACTATAGTAAGTAAAGTGGTCAGAGACCTCAAAGATTATGGCATAGTGCAACGCGCCGTACTCGGAGTGAAGATAGCCAATATCAACGATAAACTGGCAAAAGACAAAAACCTGAAAACCATGGATGGTGCTTATGTAGACGATGTTGTCAGCAACTCGTCGGCAAAAGACGCAGGAATAAAGCAGGGCGATATAATAGTGGCTATCAATGACGTAAGGATAAAGTCGGTAGCCGAACTTCAGGAGCAGGTAGCGGCATATCGTCCGGGCGATAATATAAATGTAACCGTAAATCGCAGCAATAAAGAGATAACTCTACGCGTTACACTGAAAAACAGCAGTAAAAACACCAACATAGTGAAAGCTGTGGATATGGATAGGCTCGGAGCTACGCTCGAACCGCTATCGATACAGACAAAACAGCGTCTCAACTACAACGGAGGTTTACTTGTCGACGAAGTACAACGAGGCGGATTATTCGCAAAAGCGGGTATCTATAAAGGATTTATCATATTGAAGATAAACAACAAAACCGTATCGTCGGTAAAAGAGGTAAAAGAGATATACACCGAGGCTCTGAATAGCGAAGCTACCGATAAGGTACTGCTTGTAACAGGTATCAATAGAGCCGGCGTAATAAAACACTACGTAGTAGACCTCAATTAAAAGAGAAATAAAAATAAAACTTTTTCATAAATATAATACTAAATTAATTTGTTTTGGAAGAAGGGGCTGTCTATCGTGGGGCAGCCTTTTCTGATTGATAGCTATACGGATATAACGTATCGTAGTCGTCTCAAACATAATACCTATTTGTATTCGCCAAAATATTTGTAATTTTGCAAAGTTATTTCTATTGATGTAATATATTGAAGTTTAAATAAATAAAAAAGTAAATGCAATGAAAGTTTTAGTTTTGAACTGTGGAAGTTCGTCTATCAAGTACAAACTGTACGATATGAACGGACAAAAAGAGCTCGCCTCGGGCGGAATAGAAAAAATCGGTTTGCCCGACTCGTTCCTCAAATTTACCCTTAGCGATGGCAGCAAGCAGGTCATCACACAAGAGATAAAAGAACATACCGCAGGTATAGAGCTAATACTAAAAACATTGACCGACGCCAAGTATGGAGCCATAAAATCGCTCGACCAGATAGATGCCGTCGGACACAGGGTGGTTCACGGAGGCGACAAATTCTGTTCGTCAGTTGTCATCAACCAAGAGGTGATAAACAAGATAGAGGAGTGCGTAGACCTCGCTCCGCTGCACAATCCTGCCAACCTGAAAGGTATATATGCCATACAAAAGATATTGCCCAAAGTGCCTCAGGTGGCTGTATTCGATACGTCGTTCCACCAGACTATGCCGCCGTATGCATATATATATGCACTTCCGCACGATTACTACGAAAAATACGGTGTCCGTCGCTATGGCTTCCACGGTACGTCGCATCGCTATGTGGCAAAACGCGGTTGCGAATTTCTGGGTCTCGACCTCGAAAACTCGCGTATTATCACCGCACACATCGGCAACGGCGGCTCCATCACCGCTATCAAAAACGGCAAGTCTATCGATACGTCGATGGGTATGACGCCTGTCGAAGGGCTTATGATGGGCTCTCGAAGCGGTAGTGTCGACCCGGGTGTGCTCACCTATCTGATGGAGAAAGAGAACCTCAGCACACGGCAGATAAACGATATTATCAACAAAAAGAGCGGACTTGTGGGCGTCTCTGGCGTATCGTCCGATATGCGCGATATAGAGAACGCCATAGAGCAGGGCAACGAACGTGCCCGACTCGCTATGGATATGTATTTCTACTACATACTGAAATATGTTAGCGGTTATATTGCCGTACTCGGCGGTGTAGATGCCATAATATTTACCGGCGGTGTGGGCGAAAATCAGCCTATTATGCGTAAATACGTCTGCGACAGCCTTGCTTTCTTGGGTGTGGATTTCAACAATGAGCTTAACGACCGTATAAAAGGGCGTGAGACGGAGCTGACTTTCCCGAACTCCAAAGTACGCGTTGCAGTCATTCCTACGAACGAAGAGCTGGCAATCGCTATCGATACCGAAGAATTGGTCGAAGGTAAGTGATTTTTATTGGTTTAGAGCCTTTTTTCAGCCAAAAGAAAATAATATTGTACTATAAATAAACAATTCATTTAGAATATATTTCATTGTAAAATGAACAATAAACCCGATTTCAAAGAAGTATTCCCCGCCGACTTCATATCGGAGGGGGTAGACCAGACACGCGGTTGGTTTTTTACGCTCCACGCCATAAGCACGATGATAAAAGGCAGCGTGGCGTTCAAGAACGTTATTTCCAACGGTCTGGTGCTCGATAAAAACGGCAATAAGATGTCGAAACGTCTCGGCAATGCCGTCGACCCTTTCTCTACGATAGAGACCTTCGGTTCCGACCCGCTACGCTGGTATATGATGACCAATTCGTCGCCTTGGGACAACCTGAAATTCGATGTCGAAGGTGTCGAAGAGGTTCGCCGTAAGTTTTTCGGTACGCTGTACAACACCTATTCGTTTTTTGCTCTCTACGCAAATGTAGACGGATTCACGCCCACCGAAAAGGAGATACCGCTCTCGGAGCGTCCCGAGATAGACCGTTGGATAGTGTCGTTGCTCAACTCTTTGGTAAAGGAAGTCGCCGAACACTACGAACACTACGAGCCGACTCGTGCGGGGCGTGCCATTCAGGACTTCGTCAACGACAATCTGTCGAACTGGTATGTGCGTCTCAACCGCAAACGGTTCTGGGGCGGTGAGTACGACAGCGACAAGATAGCCGCTTATCAGACACTTTATACCTGTCTGCTGACGGTGGCTAAGCTTATGGCTCCGATAGCCCCGTTCTATGCAGAGCGTCTCTGGCTCGACCTCAACGGTTCGCAGAAAAAAGGCGAGTCCGTACATTTGCAAGACTTCCCACGAGCCGACGAAGGTCTGATAGACCGAAACCTCGAAGCCTGTATGCAGTACGCTCAGCAGATATCGTCGATGATACTTGCACTGCGTCGTAAGGCAGACAAAAAGGTAAGGCAGCCGCTGCTCAAAGCCGTTGTGCCTACGAACGATGCGGAGACCTTCGAGCAGATAAAGTACGTAGCAGAGCTCATAAAGACGGAGGTAAACATCAAAAACCTCGAAGTGCTATCGCCCGATACGGAGATGGACAATATCGTCAAGAAGATAAAACCCAACTTCAAGACGCTCGGCAAGCGTTACGGCAAGCTGATGAAAGAGATAGCCGCCGCTTTCGCCGCCTTCGGCAATAGAGAGATAAACGAGATAGAGAAGAGCGGACGATACACCTTCTCGCTGCCGAGCGGAGAGAAGGTAGACCTCCTCGAGGCTGACGTAGAAATCACCACCGAAGATATGCCGGGCTGGCTTATGGCAAGCGAGGGCAAACTTACGGTGGCACTCGATATTACCGTTACGCCCGAGCTGGAGCGCGAAGGTATTGCACGCGAGCTGGTAAACCGTATACAGAATATCAGGAAGGCTAACAATTACGAGATAACCGACAAAATATCGATACGCATAGAGCGTAACGAAAATATAGCTTCGGCAGTCGGAGAGTTTGCCTCGTACATCTCTACGCAGGTATTGGCAAGCAGCCTCGAGGTGGTCGACAGGCTCGACAAAGCCGAAGAGCTCGACTTCGACGACTACGTAGTAAGAGTTTCGATAGAAAAAATCTGAAACGCTAATCCTTCGGGAATCGATATTTATTGATTACGTGTAATCATTGAAACGTTTAATTGTTTAAAAAAGTATTTAGGTATTGTTTTTTTGAATAAAGGCGAAACGTACGTTTCGCCTTTTGCATTTCCCCGTAGAGACGCAATTAATAGCGTATCTACCACCTAATACCCCGCCACGTACAGACAATTCATGAATTGTCTCAACAGGGCAATACCTACCCCCCAGTACCTAAAACCTATAATCCTACATTCCTTCAATTCCTTCATTTTTCATTTCTTTGGGCTTTGCTTCCTTTTTCGAGCGGTTTTTGACTGCCGCATTGATGCTCGTGATGATTTTCGAACAGTCGTCGGCAAATGGTTTGTACTGTTCGGGCGAGGCGACGCACATTGCGTCGAGGTAGGTCAGTAGTTTGCCGTTGATGAGGGCAACGAGCGGTTTGCGGAGCGATGTGGCATTTGCCGATGCTGCCTGCACGTTTTGCGTGTGCTCGTAATCGGCTCTGACTTCGGCAAATTTTGCTTGGGCGTCGCGAACCGTATCGATTGCCTGCTGCACGCCGGGCATCTTGGCGATACCCGCCTCAAGCGATTTTACCGAGAGGTCTTTGAGCAGCGAACTGATGAGGTTCGACTCTTCCGAATAGCTTGCCTGAGTCATTTTAATACCATATTTATTGAATATGGCTGCCAGTTTCTCGCCGTGAACACGTATGTCGTCGACGGGAATCACCTCGTATGCCGATGCAAGTTTGCCGAGCACTCTCAGTGCGTTGTCGCGTACGAGGTCGAGCTCTTCGAGCTTCGACAAAACGTTGTCGCGGCGGGTTGCTTCGGTAATTTTATCGCCCAGCGTGGCAATTTCGTCCATCGTCGCAACGAGGAATTTGTCTTCGTGCAGTTTTTCGTGTTTTTTGAATAATACTGCCAAACGTTCGGCGGCGTCGCCTACTTCTGTAATCCTTGCGGATGTCGATGATAATCTGGTCAACATAATGAAAATGATTTTTAATTTTACAATATAATATCTGTATATAATTGCCTTTCGTATATGTTTTTCGGTTCACGGTCGTGAACTAAAATTATTCGTTCCTCTCAATTCACGGTCGTGGGTTGGTCGCCTACAACTGTTTTCTTCGAAACCACGGTCGTGGGTTGCTCATTTTATTTTGCTTTGTGCAAAATCACGGTCGTGGGTTGCTCGCCGCAACTGTTTTCTTCGAAACCACGGTCGTGGGTTGCTCATTTTATTTTACTTTGCGCAAAACCACGGTCGTGCATTGCTTGCCGCCGAAGCGTTTAGGAAAAATATTGTTCCCGAATTCCCCCGACGGCTACAAAGATAGTACAAATTTTTGCAGAATGCAAAAAAAGAGTTGGTTTCTTAGGTATTAGGTGTTGGGTGTTGGGTGTTGGGTATTGGGGCAACGTATGTAAAAGGGCAATCACAAGGATTGCCTCTACATTTTATAACCCCTAAGACCCAATACCTAAAAACCCAACACCTAAATTCCTAATTCGTAATTCGTAATTCGTAATTAATTATTACCTTTGCCCACCCGTTTGAAAATTTATCTTTTATAAATATAAAAAACAGAGAATGTACGAAGAAGAGATACACAAGAGACGGACTTTTGCCATAATATCGCACCCCGACGCGGGGAAAACTACGCTCACCGAAAAGATGTTGCTGTTCGGCGGAGCCATACACGTGGCGGGAGCCGTCAAGTCGAATAAGATAAAAAAGACCGCCACCTCCGACTGGATGGAGATAGAGAAGCAACGCGGCATATCGGTGGCTACCTCGGTGATGGGCTTCGACTACGCCGGTTACAAGATAAATATCCTCGACACCCCCGGACACCAAGACTTTGCCGAAGATACGTTTCGTACGCTGACGGCTGTCGATAGCGTCATAATAGTGGTCGATTGCGCCAAGGGTGTGGAGATGCAGACCCGCCGACTGATGCAGGTGTGCCGTATGCGTAAGACGCCGATAATGATTTTCGTCAATAAGATGGATCGTGAGGGCAAAAACCCTTTCGACCTACTCGACGAACTCGAACGCGAGCTGCAGATAGGCGTTTGTCCGCTGAGCTTCCCCATCGGTATCGGGCAGACGTTCAAAGGCGTTTATAATATTTACGAAAAAAATCTCAACCTATACAAGCCTGCCAAGCAGACCGTCGGAGAGTCGATAAAGTTCACCGACATCGCTTCGCCCGACCTCGAAGAGCACATCGGCGGGCAGGCGGCACAGCTCAGGCAAGACTTGGAACTTATCGGCGGAGTGTACGACGAGTTCGACCGCCGCCGGTATCTCGACGCCAAGGTTGCACCTGTCTTTTTCGGCTCGGCACTGAACAACTTCGGTATCCGCGAACTGCTCGACTGTTTCGTGCAGATAGCCCCCAGTCCGTTGCCTACGGTTGCCGTCGAACGTACGGTAGTGCCGACGGAGGCGGGTTTTAGCGGCTTTGTCTTCAAGATACACGCCAATATGGACCCGAACCACAGGTCGAGTATTGCTTTCGTCAAGATATGTTCGGGGCGGTTCGAACGCAACGCTCCATACCTCCACGTAAGGCTCGGCAAACAGCTAAAATTCTCGTCGCCAACGGCTTTTATGGCACAGAAAAAAGAGACCGTCGACGAAGCCTTCGCAGGCGACATAGTGGGTCTGCCCGATTCGGGCAATTTCAAGATAGGCGATACGCTCACCGAGGGCGAAAACCTGCACTTCAAGGGGTTGCCGTCGTTCTCGCCCGAGATGTTCAAGTATATCGAAAACTCAGACCCGATGAAGAGCAAGCAGTTGAACAAAGGAATAGAGCAACTGATGGGCGAAGGCGTGGCACAGCTCTTCGTCCATCAAAACAACGGTCGTAAGATCATCGGCACCGTCGGACAGCTGCAGTTTGAGGTCATCGAGTACCGCCTGCTGCACGAATACGGGGCACAGTGTCGTTGGGAGCCACTGTCGCTCTACAAAGCTTGTTGGATAGAGTGCGACGACCCGAAGGAGCTCGAACAATTCCGCCGTCGTAAGTTTCAGTATATGGCAAAAGACATCCACGACCGCGACGTATTCCTCGCCGAGAGCGGATATATACTGCAAATGGCACAGGAGGAGTTCAAAAACATCAAATTCCACTTCTCGAGCGAGTTTTAAGAACACGCTTCTGTCTGCTATCGGTCTCTGCGTGTATCTGTTATGTGAATAGATGTGATTTTTAGAATATTCCAAATACCTTAGAATGTAAGATGAAATACCTTGCCGTTATTATTGTAATACTGCTCAATACCTGTAATGCCAATAATGCCCGTAAGCTTCGTGAGGGCGACATACTGTTTCGCGAAACACGTAACAACGCTTTGTCCGATGCTATCAGCGACGTAACGGACTCGACGGGTAATCTCCGTTTTTCGCACGTGGGAGTGTTGATAAAAGAGGGCAGGCGGTGGATGGTCGTAGAGGCAACGCACGGAAAAGGTGTGTGCCTGACGCCCATAGAGTTGTTCGGACTACCGGCCAAAGGGGAAACGGTAAGAGTGGTGCTCGGGCGGCTCGACAAGAGGTATAAGTTCGACGTGAAACGTCTGAAAGCGTACGGGCGTCAGCAGCTAAACAAGCCTTACGACTATGCCTTCGATTGGAACGACTCGGCGATGTATTGCTCCGAGTTGGTTTACAAGATGTTTGTGGCAGCAGGTCAGCGTGACGCTTTTTGGCCGAATGTAATGACATTCAAAAACGCTTCGACGGGAGCGTTTGACCCCACGTGGGTAGAGTATTTCGACCGACACGGGAGCACTATCCCCGAAGGAGAGTTGGGCATCAATCCCAATGCTATGGCAGCAAGCAAGGCAGTGCACCTACTCTTCGAGATACGATATTAGTATACAATTAATTATAATTATTATGTATCCGATTTTGTGTTTTCGTGTACATATTGCTTCTGATATGTACACGATTTTGCGTTTTCGTGTACATGTCATTCGTGTCGTGTATGTCATTTCGGATTTTTGTAAACATAATGCTATCCGTGTGAAACCGTATTATGCACGGACTCAACTGTGTCTGTTTCTTGGGATGGTACTTTTGCGTGGTTGATGAATAGGTCAATTAGTTTTATGTTCATGTAATAATTCGACCTGCCTAATTTGATTTTAGACAAAAGACCTGTATCAACAATCATATCCAAATATTTGGATGCGGTTTGTCGTTGCACCATCATATCGCGTTCGATAAACTCAATTTTGGTATAAGGA
>CAJPNS010000079.1 GCA_905372135.1 Porphyromonadaceae bacterium
CATTTGGAATATTATTATCGCTATTCTTGTTGTTGCCTGCAAGCAATGCGGTAGCACAGCGTTTGAACGGTATTCGTGTCGAAAGCTACACGCCGATAGAGGTTTTTGTCGATGGAGTAAAGGTTTGTAATAGGGTAAACAGCTGTATGATAACCAATCTCCGACGCGGTACATATTTTGTAGAGGTTTTCGCTTCGTCGGGACGTTATGGCTCGCGGCAGGCTGTTTTCAGCCAAAACGTCAGATACTCGGGGTCGGGTATCAAAGATATTTTCATCGACGGCAATATTGACGACGACGAAATCTATCTTCCCGGTACACTTCGCCCTATGGACGACCGCACTTTCGATGAGTTTTTGGCAAGGGTACAAGCTGCCAAATTCGATTCCGACAAGAAAGATATTATCGAAATGGCTACGCAGACGAATCTGTTTTTTACCTCACAGGTAAAGGCTCTGTGTCAGACATATAAGTTCGATTCCGACCGTCTTTGGCTGCTGAAGCAGATGTATCCCTTTATTGTCGACCGCCAGAGAGCATTCCTGCTTGCAGACCTTCTTTCGTATTCCGACTTAAAGGAAGAGTTTAGGAAATATGCTCAAAGCATAGATGCAGGTAGGTGATTGTAAAACAACACTATAAAAACACTTCGCGCTGACGGTAGGAGCAAATTTACTACCTTTGCATGAAGTGTTTTACTCGATATTATTATGATAGCTATAACATTAGTTCCCAATGCAGGTAGAGTAAAGCGTATTACACGGCTCGTGGAGGTATTGCCCGTAAAATTTCAGGACGAGATAGAGAGACAATCGCAGCTACCCTACAAAACAGACATTCTTATAAACCTTATCTTTTCTCTCCCCCCCCTTGCAGTCGTAATTTGCTCTGTTTCTTTTTGTCTTAACTCATTGTTTTATAGTGTGTTTTATGTTTTTTTTGAGAGTATGGCAAAAAATGTATTATCTTTGCAGATTCAAAATATATATTGATTTAATTTAAAAACAAAATATTTTTAGTGATATGAAGAAAGCAATACTTTTTCTATTTATGCTAGTGGCAGCTACTACTGCCGTTCGCGGGCAGATTTCGTATGGAGCTCCTAACGATTGGTTTGTCACCGTATGGGATATGTCGAAGCCTACAAACCGTACGGTAGGTAACCCCACTATGACCATATCTGTTCCCATTACAGGAAGTAATTATACGCTATATTGGGAAGATGTAAACAATACTTCGACAAATGGGATAGTAAATGTAATGATGTCGTCGGATTGGTCTCCTTATTACCTTACGGTACCTTCGGCAACAGGTAAGTACCGTCTCAAGGCATATAAGGGAGTAGGTACGCTCACAAGTTTTGGTAGTGGTAGTGGATATTCGAATAGGGATTATCAAAGGCTTGTCGATGTAGAGCAGTGGGGCACTACTGTATGGAGTAGTTTTAGGAATGCATTTGCCAGTTGCTCCAATATGGATGTAACGGCTACCGACGTACCTAATCTCTCTGCTTGCCAAGATGTGAGTAATATGTTTTCCTATTGTAAAAGCCTTGTAAATGCTAATGGCTCTATATCAGGGTGGAATACGGCGAATGTTACCAATATGGCTAATATGTTCGCAGGAACAATCCTGTTCAATCAGCCACTAAATTGGCAGACGGCGAATGTTACCAATATGGCTAATATGTTTTCAGGAGCTACTGCATTTAATCAACCGATAGGCAATTGGAATACTGCAAATGTTACAAATATGTCTAGTATGTTCCGAGAAGCTACTTCGTTCAACCAGTCATTGAACTGGAATACCTCAAAAGTTACTAATATGAACTATATGTTTAACAAAGCTACTTCGTTCAATAGTCCGTTTGGTAGCAATTGGAATACATCGCAAGTTACTGATATGAGCGGTATGTTTCTTGAAGCCCGTGCCTTCAATCAACCTATCGGAAATTGGAACACAGGGAATGTTACTAATATGAGATTTATGTTAAGTGGCCTATATTCTTCTATGGCATTCAACCAACCGATAGGTGGTTGGAATACTTCGAAAGTTACCGACATGAGCTATATGTTTAAATCTTCTACTTCGTTCAACCAGGATCTAAGCGGATGGGATGTGTCAAAAGTTACAACCATGCTGGAGATGTTTGCGAGGGCTACAGCATTTAACGGCGACGTAAACAGTTGGGGCAGAAAAATGAAAAACGTTCTTACAATAAAAGAAATGTTCTCAGGGGCTACTTCATTCAATCAGTCGTTGGACAAATGGGTGTTAGGTAGGTTAGCTTCTGGTAATCCAACAGAACATGCTTTTGCCGGTACAAGTATTAGTTGTCGTAACTTTACTGCCACTCTCGAAGGGTGGGCAAAAAATACTGAATATGTTTATCAGGTTAACTCCGCACTTTATTTTAGGTTAACAATGATTCCCGTACAATATGGATATAGAGCAAAACGCTTAATAGAGTATTTGCAGCTTTATAAAGGAATACAGATAATACCATACGATTATTATCATCCAAATCCATATGTTCCCGACTGTGATGCTATGGCGGATTCTACATCATATATAATAGAGATAGATACTCGCCACAATGCTACGGGAGCGGCTACTCCCACAAATAGATCGGTAAATATCAATGTGGTGGGTACCAATTTCTCGGTGCGGTACACTGAGATTGGCAATGCCACCAATACCAATGTAATCAGCGGTCTTAATACGGGCAATACTATCAACTTACCCTCGCCCGGTGCATATAGGATTGCCGTATATGCTCCTGTAGGCAGCTCTATAACTGCTCTCTCTACCACTTCGGCTCCGCTTACCAACGGATATATCACCAATGTTACCCAATGGGGTACTACCAAATGGCAGTCGCTAAAAGATGCCTTTCGAGGTTGTACGGGAATCAGTAGTTTATTGGCGGTCGATAAGCCCGACCTATCGGAGTGTACGAGCCTCGAGGCGATGTTCCAAAACTGTACGGGGCTTGCTACCGTACCGTTGATAGAAGATTGGAATCTCTCGAACGTAACTACGTTAAAGTCGATGTTTGCAGGAGCTATTGTATTTAACCAGCCCCTAAACCACCTCAATGTATCTCATATTACTGATTTTTCGGGTATGTTTTCGGGTGCCTCGGCGTTCGACCGCTCGCTTGCAGATTGGGATCTTAGTGGCGTTACCGATGGCAATACTGCTATGCTTAATATGCTCGACAATTCAGGTATGAGTTGCCTTTTTTATCAAGCTACTCTAAGTGCGTGGAGTCTAAAAATAACTACTCCGAGCAATATCCGATTTGGTGCTGCAAATATAAACTATAACAGCGCTACGGTAGCGATACGTAATAGCTTACAAACCAATAAAGGTTGGGCATTTACGGGCGATATACTATCGACAGTATGCGACTGAACAGACGCTTCGGGTAGGTATATTACCGTATGGGATACTCGTATTGGAGTAGGGCGTACCTCAGGTTCCCCTCTTGATCTTTATACTAATATACTTGGGATGAATCTTACGATAGATTGGGAAGAGGTAGGCAATGCCTCCAATCATGGTACAATTACGGGGGCTAATGGATATGTAATACTTAGGAATTTACCTCATGCAGGAGTGTATAG
Source organism: Porphyromonadaceae bacterium (assembly GCA_905372135.1). Taxonomy (GTDB): domain Bacteria; phylum Bacteroidota; class Bacteroidia; order Bacteroidales; family Paludibacteraceae; genus F0058. The sequence continues at coordinate 3,630 of CAJPNS010000079.1, forward strand.
ACTGAAAGTTACTATTCCGAACAATGCTCAGTTATATGGGGCGATGTATTCTCCTTCTCATGATATGAATCGTCTACTATATGTGGAGCAGTGGGGCAATACGGCTTGGAAGTCTCTCAGTGACGGATTCGCATATGCTGTAAATATGAAGGTACTTGCTACCGATGTCCCCAATTTTAGCCAAATGCCTGCAGGTAGTTCTATGCGAGAAATGTTTAGCAACTGTAGATCACTCACTAATATACCTTCCATAAACAGTTGGAATTTAGGAGGAATAACCAATTTAACGAGTATGTTCTTGAACGCTACTTCATTCAACCAAGACCTTAGTAATCTGGATGTCTCGAATGTTACAAATATGGAAAGTATGTTTCGAGGTGCCACCTCGTTTAATAGCCCGCTCAACTGGGGTAACAAAGTTTCTAATGTAACCCGTATGGAAAATATGTTCTCTGTAGGAGAATATACTGCTAATAATAAGATGTCGTTCAACCAAGATATAAGTGGTTGGAATGTATCGAGTGTTGTCAATATGAGCAATATGTTCAAAGGAGACACTGCGTTTAACCAAGACCTTAGTAATTGGGACGTTTCGCACGTTACAAATATGACTGGTATGTTTTCCGGAGCCACCTCGTTCAATAGCCCTCTTTTATGGGGTAGTAAGGTATCAAGTGTTACCAATATGAACGGTATGTTTAAAGGAGCTACCTCATTCAACCAAGATATATCGGGTTGGGATGTATCGAATGTTACTTCGATGGGTTCGAGCGGCGGTAATGAAGAAGGTATGTTCCAAGGAGCTACATCGTTCAATCAAGATATATCGCGTTGGAATGTCGCCAATGTTGAGAGTTTTACATTTATGTTCCAAGGAGCTACCTCATTCAACCAAAACCTTGGTAATTGGAAACTTACCAAGGCTCAGGATGTGTACGATATATTTACAGGTAGTGGTATGGACTGTGAAAACTACTCAGCTACCCTTGCAGGCTGGGCTGCTCAGCCCGAATCGTGGCATACTGTATATACGGTAGAGGCTCATTATACCTTCAATAGAATACAAAAATATAATGCTCAGGGGCTTGCCGCTCGTAACTTGCTTAAAAGCAAAGGATGGGATTTCAGTGATGCCGATGGAGGATACTACGTGCCCGACTGTGCTGACCAAGACGCTTATGAGACCACTTGGTTTGTACCTAATACCGGCGGTACGGATTGGGACCCTAAAGACTCTCTTTCCATAAATGCTATCGGTACCAACTTTGTTGTTATATGGGAGCACATCGATAGTACTCAGAATCCCCCACAGAAAATTGTACAAGCCAATAATGTCGCAAATGCATCTGTAGGTTCACCACACACTTTGATATCTTACAAGTATGCCGTTGCAAATAAAGCCAATATACACGGATGGGTAAAAGTCAAAGTCTTCCCAGGTTTCGGCACGCTTACGGGACTACAAATGCCGGCTATCTCTGCAGGTAAGCTAAGAAGTGTAGACCACTGGGGTAATAACAAGTGGCAGCAGCTCGATTCGGCATTTCTGAGTGCAGAAAATATGGAGCTAAAAGCTACCGACACTCCAGATCTTAGCCAAGTAACTGGCGCAGATGGTCTTAAGTATATGTTCTGGGGCTGTATGAGTATGACCGACAGACACGACAAGATAGGTACTTGGGATGTAAGCAAGATAAAGAATATGGCGGGTATGTTTGGTATGGCTTCGCGTTTCAATCGCAATATAGGTAGTTGGAATGTATCTAATGTAACCGATATGAGTGGTATGTTTGCTCGTACTGATGCCTTCAACCAACCGATAGGCGGCTGGAATGTGGGTGCTGTAACAAATATGAGTAGTATGTTCGATGATGCAAGAGCATTCAACAAACCGCTGAACGACTGGAATGTATCGAAAGTTACCAATATGAATTTGATGTTCAATACCGCTCTTGCCTTCAACCAACCTCTCGACCGCTGGGATGTACGTAAAGCGACGAGTATGGGTGCTATGTTCTACGGTGCTACTGCCTTCGACCAGCCTCTTGGCAAGTGGAAACCATTCTCCAGCACCATGATGGGCGAGATGTTCGGTCTCTCGGGTATGAGTTGTGCCAACTACTCGGGTACTCTCTACGGTTGGGCACAAAATGTCGATTCGCTAAAACCGAACGTGCTGATGACTCTGCAACACAATATGAAATATAACCGTCGAGGCAAATATGCCCGCAATAAAATTACGGCAGACAAAAACTGGACATTCGGGCAAGATACCGAAGACCTTACTTGCGGCTTGGGAATACCATTCCCCACCGACTATGTTTCGGAGTGGGACTTGTCGCAGCCTGCTCAAGGCACTCGTCCCGATGCAGCGACTACTCTTAAGACCAATCTCTGGGGTACAAACTTCGTAGTAGAGTGGCTCAATCTCAACGACGGTACTACGGGAGCAGCTACTGTAACTACCACTACCGAACCGTATACCATCACCGGACTTACAGTGGGCAAACGCTACCGCGTCGTTGCGTATGCTGACCCGTCGAATCCGAGTAGTACACTTAGTAAACTCTCTACCACAGATGGTAACAATACTACCCTTACCGATGCTAAACGTCTCGACTCCGTAACTCAGTGGGGCGCCAATAGGTGGACATCACTGAGGGATGCATTCTTCCATTGCTCGCGTATGGATGTAACCGCAACCGACGTACCCGACCTACGCGGAGTAAACGATTTGTCTTCTATGTTTTACCATTGCGATAGTCTCGTATATAATCCCACGATAAATACTTGGCGTACCGATAGTATTACCAATATCCAAGCAATGTTCTTGGATGCCAAAAAATTTAATCAACCTATTGGTAGTTGGAATACAGAGAACGTAACCGATATGAATGGTGTGTTTTACAACGCTATCTCGTTTAATCAAGATATAAGTGGTTGGAATACGTCAAATGTTACTACTATGCGATCAATGTTTGACGGTGCTGAGGCATTTAATCAACCTATCGGTGGCTGGAATACGGATAACGTAACAGATATGTACGGTATGTTTCAGGAAACCAAAGTGTTTAATCGAGATATAAGTGGTTGGAATACATCAAATGTTACTACTATGCGATCAATGTTTAAAAGTGCTAAAGCATTTAATCAAGATATAGGGAATTGGAATGTAGAGAAAGTAACTTCAATGAATTTTATGTTTAGCGATGCCGAAGCATTCGACCAAGACTTATCTCGTTGGACATTGAAAAATGTCTCTGGAGTGATTAATATGTTCGAAGCACCACTCAATAAAGGTATGAGTTGCGGTAACTACTCTAAGACCTTAGAGGGCTGGGCAAACAATCCGCTTACGAAGACAGGTTTAAACTTTGGAGGACAAGATAATAGACAGTACAATATAATAGGTAAAGAGGCACGCGATATTCTGACGAAACCCATCGCCAACGGAGGTAAAGGCTGGATTATCAACGGCGACACCTACGACCAATACTGTGGTATTTATATGTGGACAGGAGCAGTATCAACCGATATAACTGACTATGCCAACTGGCGAGGCGGACTGCGTGCCGAGTCGAGTCCGATACTCGGAGAGTTCAAAGAGACGGTAGCCTTCGACTCTCTGGCAGTGCATGATATGCATATACCGTCGTTGCCGTATACACCGCCCGGAAGCGATCCCAACGTGATATCGTTCTATAGCTTCGGCAACTTTATAAACAAATCGAATAAAAAGCTGGTGATAGAACCTAATGGCCACCTCTATATAGGCGGTCTGGTATTGGGTAGCGACTCGGCAAGCAAAGCAGATAAGATAGTAGTAAAGGCAGACGATACTCGCCCGAACGGTACGCTTATCCTTGCCGGACAGCCATGCGACAAGCCCGTCTATGCTACGGTAGAGATGTACTCTAAAGCCTATAAGTCGGCATCGCCCCTTTCGTGGACAGACAATATACCCGGCTCACCCACACACGGACAGCCCATATCGTCGTCGTACAAATGGCAGTATATAGGTATCCCTGTCGATGGCGAGGTAGTGAATGCCTTCTATGGCTCTTACCTACGTAAGTACGACGAAACGCTCAATAGTACAGACCATTTCTATGGCAAGTGGCGTAAACTCGGAGCCGACGAAACGTGGCAGCCACTCGTACCCTTTGCAGGCTACGAGGTTACAAGCCGTACGCCTAAGGTATACGTCTTCAAAGGACGCCTTCTGCACTGTCCGCAGGAACTGACGCTTACCCGCCAGGCATCCGAAGTAACTGCCTACACTGGAACAGATATACAGAAGAAATACTACGGACTCGGACAGAACCTCTTCGGTAACTCATACACGGCAGCCCTTCGTATAGGCGACGGCAGACTGTCGGATGCAATCGGCAGCAAACCGATAGAGAAGACCGTATATATCTATAATACGGGTAGTATAGCCGATTGGAACGGAGGTTCGACACTTACGGGCGACGGTTCGTTCTTGGCAGTACCTGCCAATATAGCAGGTTCTCCCGAGCTATCGGCAGAGTATATCTCGTCGATGCAGGGCTTCCTTCTGAAGTTCCGCAACGATGCACTGACCGGCAATACCGGAGCACCCGAGAAGATAACGATAGGTCTTCGCAATGGTGGCGTAGAACCCTTCGGTGGCAACCAACGCCCGCAGCGAGCACCGCAAGCCGATCCGAGCGACTTGGTACACGGCTTCCTGAAGGTAGGTCTCACGAGTCGTCGCAGCGTTAGCTCCGTACACCTCGTCGAAGCCGAGGGCACTACCGACGAGTTCGACAACGGCTGGGACGGCATGCAGCTCAATACCGGCCGCA
>CAJPNS010000080.1 GCA_905372135.1 Porphyromonadaceae bacterium
GACCTTACCGAGCCCGATGCAGGCTCCGACCTGCAGGCTGTTATGCTCAGAGCCTCTTTCGACGAAAAAGAGAACTGCTGGCGGCTTAACGGTGTCAAACGCTTCATCACCAACGGCGACTCCGATATTCACCTCGTACTTGCCCGTTCCGAAGAGGGTACTAAGGACGGACGCGGGCTTTCGATGTTTGTATACGACAAACGCAACGGAGGCGTAGACGTGCGTCGTATCGAGAACAAAAAGGGTATCAAAGGAGCTCCTACCTGCGAACTCGTCTATAAAAACGCAAAAGCCGAACTCGTAGGCGAACGCCGTCTGGGACTTATCAAATACGTTATGTCGCTTATGAACGGTGCTCGTCTGGGTATCATAGCACAATCGACAGGACTGTCGGAAGCTGCTTACCGCGAGGCGTATGCCTATGCTCTCGAACGCCGACAGTTTGGCAAAGCCATCATAGAGTTCCCGCCTGTGTACGAGATGCTCTCTCTGATACGCGCCAAAACCGATGCGTCGCGTGCTATGCTGTACGAGACGGCTCGTTTTGTCGATGTCTACAAGGCTCTCGAAGATATTGCCCGCGAACGCCAGCTTACACCCGAAGAGCGTCAGGAGATGAAGAAATATTCTAAGCTCTCCGATGCATTCACCCCCATGGGCAAGGGTATGGCTTCGGAGTTTGCCAACCAGAATACTTATGACTGTATTCAGATACACGGTGGCTCGGGATATATGAAAGACTATGCCTGCGAACGCCTCGCCCGCGATGCACGTATCACCAATATCTACGAGGGAACCACTCAGTTGCAGGTCATTGCGGCTATTCGCCACGTTACGACCGGCACATACCTCACTCAGATACGTACATACGAACAGGAGATATACTGCGAATGCCTCAATCCGCTCAAGCAACGTCTGATAGCTATGACTAATGTCTACGAAGAGTTGGTGGGCAAGATAGCCGAGGCTAAGAATACCGATTTGCTCGACTTTATGGCACGTCGTCTGGTAGAGGCTGCTTCGCACTGCGTATTCGGTTATCTGCTTCTCAGAGACGCTACTATCGACGAGCAATATAAAACTTCGGCAGAAGTTTACGTTCGCTACGGCGAGGCTGAGATAGCTAAAATCAAAGCCTATATCGACAATTTCAAGATAGAGGATTTGGAGTATTACAAAAAGTAGAGTTTTTTATAAAACGTATATAGCAAAAAAGACAATGTGGTAATTACATTGTCTTTTTTTTCGTTTGCCTGTAAACGACTGTTATTTATCTCCTACTTCTGTCGCTTCCTCCTCTCGAGCTACCGCTACTGGACGACGAACTACTCGAACTGCCCGACGATGGAGTACTGCTTCTTATACTTTCCGAGCCCGAACTGCCAATACTTCTCGAGCGTGATGTCGGTGCAGAAGTATTCGTCGTACTGTTTGTAGACTCACGCGAAGATGAATACGACGAACTGCGGCGAGTATCGTTGTCTACGGTACGTCCTCTGTCGCTTCCACGACTATTACTGTTGCTTTCTACTGTCGAGCGTCGGTCTGTGGTGCCACCGTCGAGCCGTCTGCTCCGTTCGTTTGAGCGATTATCATTGTTACGGTCCTCTATCACCACACGTCGCCTTTCAGACGAATTATCGTTTGAGCGAGTATTTGTATTGTTGTCTCTATTTTCTATTACGACTCGCCGTCTGTCCGACGATTCGTCCGTCGAGCGTCGTGAACGGTCTGCCGAGCGGGTGTTATTGTCGTTGTCTTCTATTACCACACGTCGCCTTTCCGACGAATTATCGTTTGAACGAGTATTGGTGTTGTTGTCTCTATTTTCTATTACAACCCGCCGTCTGTCCGACGATTCGTCCGTCGAGCGTCGTGAACGATCTGTCGAACGGGAGCTATTGTCGTTGTCATCTATCACCACACGTCGCCTTTCCGACGAATTATCGTTTGAACGAGTATTGGTGTTGTTGTCTCTATTTTCTATTACGACTCGTCGTCTGTCCGACGATTCGTCCGTCGAGCGTCGTGAACGGTCTGTCGAGCGGGTGTTATTGTCGTTGTCATCTATCACCACACGTCTTTCACGCGAATCGGCATCCGTACGGATACTGCGGTCGGGTACGCGCACATCGTCTCTGCCGATGGTATTCGGTGTGTTTGAACGACTTCTACTGTTATCTGACGGAGAGCGAACTTCACTACGGCTGCGGTCGATTGTGCGGCTATCGGGAGTGGCTGTTCTCGAACGATTGATGTCGGGAGTACGAACATCGTTTGAGCGGTCGCGAAGAGTAGTACCGCTACGCCCTTCCGTATAGGACGGAGCATAATTCACTCCACGACTTCTCTCTATATCTCTGCGGCTGTATACATTTGAATAAGAGGCATTACGACTCGAGAAACTTCTATCCGGATACCGTGTGTCGTAGTCTCTACGCGACATATCTCTATACACTCGCGATTCGACATAATCGTAACGCGGACGGTCTACGTATCGGTAGCTCACATAGTGATATTCAGCGTAATATCCTCTCATATAGTAGAAATAGTCGTAGTAGGGCACACAGTAGTAATGTCTGTAATACACAGGATAATATCCCCAATAGTATGGAGAATACCACCTTACATACGAAGAACTCCAAAACCAATTGTAAATGACCGGAGTGTAAATATATACTGGCTCCACGATATAACTTCTTCCGTAAATATATGGGTCGCCTACTATCTGTATTACAGGCTTATTGCGTTTTTTCGACACAATGATAGTGGCTACATCTTGATATATATCTTCCGCTAAAACAGCTTGAATGATTATGATATGATTTTTACGGTCTTTCGACTCCAATACGCGGAGATAGTCTACTTCGCCGTCGTAGTTGAGGTCGAGGTTAGAGATAGGGTTTTTCCAATCGTTTATCATCTGTTCGAACTCTTCGAGGTTTCTTGCCTTACCGAATATTATCCCTACCGCTTTGAGGTCGAGATTGTCGCTGATATCGTCGGTAGTAGCCTCTACGGTAACGGTCTGCTGCACAAACATCGATAGCGAAAGCACAGATGCCAATGCAAATAATAAAATACGAGGTTTCATAGCACAAAAATATTTTAATTACTAATCAGTGTTTATCTTCTTAGAATATGTCGGCCGAGAAAGGTTTAACTATCGTTTCTCTACACCTTTAACAGACAGTATTATAAGAGCGTCAGTTACTGCTGAGTCTTTGATTTCAAGAAATCGACTAGCTTTGCTACCGCACGGCTTCGGTGGCTTATACTGTTTTTCTCGTCGTCTGTCATTTGAGCGAAAGTGCGGTCGTATCCTTCGGGGACGAATACCGAGTCGTAGCCGAATCCCTTGTCGCCATGCTGTTCGGTGGTGATAGTTCCTTTTACCGTACCATCGAAAAAATGAGTCTGTCCCTCGAATATAAGGGCTATTACCGTCCTAAATGAAGCAGTGCGATTATCGATGTTTTTTAGCTTTTTCAGTAGTTTGTCGATGTTTTTCTGTGAGTTGACGGGAGTGCCGGCATATCGAGCCGAATATACTCCGGGTTCTCCGCCGAGAGCCTCTACCTCGAGCCCCGTATCATCTGCAAAACAATTCTCTCCCAAGATATTATATATGTATTTGGCTTTCATCAAAGCATTGCCTTGCAGGGTCTCGGCTGTCTCGGGTATATCGCCCGAGAAATCGGTTTGGCTCAGACCTGTAATATCGAAAAGCCCCGAAAGCATACTACTAACTTCTTGTAACTTATGGCTATTGTTGGTGGCAAATATTAGTCTGTTCATAAAATTATTTTTCTACAAAGTTACTGCTTTTGCTATTATCAGATAAAAAAATTGTACTTTTGCACCAAATAGATTTTTATATATTTATAAACAAGCTCTTTATGACCGACATACGAGAAATAACCCTATTGGAATTGCTGATAATAATATGGCGAAAATTGAAAAAATGCCTTTGCGAGATTTTTCGCTTTATAAAGCTAACAGTATGCCTATCTGTAAAATACTTCTGGGTGCTGATGGCATCTATGGTGGTGTTTTTTGCTCTGGGATATGTCGCTACTTTGCCTATAATTACCAAGTATAGAGTCGAGGGGGTGGCTACTTTCTTTACCGAAAACAGACTGGCGCTAGAAAACGAAATAAGGGTACTCAATTCGCTGAAAGAGACCAATAGCGACCTTTTCAATAAGAAATTCAATATCACTCAACAACAAAATAAATTTCTCAAAGAGATAAGGTTGCTGCCTGTTATCGACTTCTTGAACGACTCTGTACCCGACGTTATAGCGATGGAAAACAATGCTAATATAATGTCGGATACGGTAAATAGGGTAGTGCCATATATGGTTTCTGTCTGCTTCATATTCAGAGGAAATATGGATTATAAGCCATATATGGAGGGACTAGTATCTTATCTCGACAATGTAGAGAGCCTTCGTAAAACAGATTCGATAGCTAAGGCGACGACTATCGATAAGATAAATTTCTACAATAAAGAGATAGAGCGCTTGGAGCGTTTGTCGGAATACGATTATTTCCAAGCCGATAAAGGTGGATTGAGTCTGGACTACACTAAAAAACAGGGTATTACTATCGGTTCGTCGTCTAAAAGGCTTTATTATGAAGACCTTAAGAAACTTATAAAAGAGAGAGATTTTCTGTCGAATTACGCATCAAACAAAGACCACGTAATAAACTTTATGTCGCCAGATATGATGGTCTATTCTTTCTCTCGAATAAAGATATTAGCCGTATTTCTAATCGTCGGTCTGGCTGTGGGTATAGTACTGGCTCATTGTGTCTACAGACGCAGACGGTAGTATGTGAGTATAATGAAGGATTACGATAAAGGCGGAACGTGCGTTTCGCCTTTGTTTTTTTGCTCTGCTACATACAGACAGGTCAATTGTTTTTTTTTAATACGCAATAACCAAGCTATAATCAGGTTCGCCCCTTGACGTAAACGGGTAGAGTATTGCCGTATGCTAAGCAGACATTTCTTCGACACCGTCGATAAGTGCGAATAGCTCTGCCGTAGTCTCGGCTCTGAGCATCGCTATGCGGGTCTGCTTGAAGTTGGGAATCCCCTTGAATAGGGGTGTTGCCGCTATATGTCGGCGAGAGTGAACTATCCCCTTGCGTTCGTCTGCAAGCAGGTCGATAGAGCCGAGTATATGACGTTTAAGTATCGCTTTTTTGCCCTCGAAGTCGGGTATAGGGAGGTTGGCTGCTGTCAGATGGTTTTTTATTTCGGCGAAAATCCACGGGTTGCCTATCGAGCCTCGCCCTATCATAACGGCATCGACACCATAGCGGCGGAACTTCTCTTCGGCTCCCTCGGCGGTAACGACGTCTCCATTGCCAATGATAGGAATCGATATGCGAGGGTCGTTTTTGACCTCACCTATAAGCGTCCAATCGGCTTCGCCCGTATACATCTGTGCACGCGTTCGCCCGTGTATGGTGAGTGCTGCTATGCCGCAGTCTTGAAGTTGGCGTGCGAGGGTGGTGATTATCTTCGAGTCGTTGTCCCAGCCGAGGCGTGTCTTTACCGTAACAGGCACGCTGACAGCCTTCACTACCGCTTCCGTGATTTCGAGCATTCGTGGAATGTCGCGCAAAAGCCCTGCCCCTGCCCCTTTGGAGGCTATCTTCTTTACAGGGCATCCGAAGTTTATATCTATGATATCGGGGTGACTACGGGCAGCTATCTTTGCCGCCTCTACCATAGTCTGAGGGTCTTTGCCATAGATTTGTATGGCGACCGGACGCTCCTCGGGCAATATGGTGAGTTTTTGCATCGTTCGTTCGACGTAACGCACCAAAGCATCGGCACTGACGAACTCCGTATATACGAGGTCTGCCCCGAACTCCTTGCAAATAAGCCTAAACGCAAGGTCGGTTACATCCTCCATCGGTGCCAGAAACACCGGATAGCGGTCGAACTCTATATTGCCAATCTTCATTTAATTAAAAATTACGAGTTACGAATTACGTCCATCAAATGCGGAGCAAACTTTGCTATTAAGTTCGGCTCTACCCTCGCTTACTCGCAAAATTTGCTTCGCACTGCCGGTCGTAATTGATTTTAGTAGCTTCGGGCGAATAGTACTCGTCCCTCGCTCGGACGCCCCGTAACCATACATACGCCCTTCTCTGCCTTACGGTCGAGAGGAATACAGCGTATCGTTGCCTTTGTCTCGGCTTTGATACGTTCTTCGGTCTCGGTGGTACCGTCCCAGTGAGCGGCGAGAAAACCTCCCTTCTCTATCTCGCTCCGAAACTCGTCGTAGCTGTCGACATTGCGGGTAACGGAAGCTCGGAAATCGAACGCCTTCTTGTATATATTATCCTGTATCTCGTCGAGCAGAGACACTATATATTGTTCGATGCCCTCGAGTGGCATAGTCTGTTTCTCGAGCTTATCGCGACGGAATACTTCCACCGTGCCGTTTCCCAAATCGCGTCCGCCGAGAGCCAGACGCACGGGGACACCTTTGAGTTCGTACTCGGCAAATTTCCACCCCGGTTTTTTGTTGTCGGAGTCGTCGAACTTGACACTCACGCCAAGCGACCGCAACCTGTCTACGACGGGGCGTATACGGTCTGCAACGGCAGCAAGCTGTTCGGCATTCTTATAAATAGGCACTATCACTACCTGTATCGGAGCCAAACGTGGCGGCAACACAAGCCCGTTATTGTCCGAATGTGCCATTATCAAAGCTCCCATAAGGCGCGTAGAGACACCCCACGACGTCGCCCAGACATATTCGAGTTTATTGTCTTTGTTGACGAACTGCACGTCGAATGCCTTGGCGAAGTTTTGACCCAAGAAGTGCGACGTACCCGCCTGCAATGCCTTGCCGTCCTGCATCATCGCCTCGATACAGAACGTCTCCAAAGCCCCTGCAAAACGCTCGTTTGCCGACTTTATACCTTTTACCACGGGCAAAGCCATATAACGCTCCGCAAAATCGGCATACACGTTCAACATCTTGGTAGCTTCCTCCATAGCCTCTTCACGCGTGGCGTGAGCGGTGTGTCCCTCTTGCCAGAGAAACTCGGCAGTGCGGAGGAATAGCCGCGTACGCATCTCCCAACGAACCACATTAGCCCACTGATTTACCAGAATAGGCAGGTCGCGGTACGACTGTATCCAATTCTTGTACGTGCTCCATATTATCGTCTCCGACGTCGGACGCACGATAAGCTCCTCCTCGAGCTTGGCTGCGGGATCTACGGTTACGCCCTTACCGTCGGGCGAGTTTTTCAGGCGATAGTGGGTAACAACGGCACACTCCTTGGCAAATCCTTCGACATGGTCTGCCTCACGGCTGAGATACGACTTCGGTATAAACAGCGGGAAATAAGCATTCGAGTGTCCCGTCTCTTTAAACATCTTGTCGAGCTGTGCCTGCATCTTTTCCCAGATAGCATAGCCGTAAGGTTTTATCACCATACAGCCCCGTACCGCCGAGTTCTCGGCTAAGTCGGCTTTTACCACCAAATCGTTGTACCACTGCGAATAATTCTCTTCCGAAGAGGTAAGTTCTTTCAATTCTATCGCCATATTATTTTTATTGAATTATATATTTACTAAAAAACGAAGTGCAAAATTACATCTTTTTCTACTAACCTGCTTAATTTGGAGCATTTTTGAGAGCCTCCTACCAAGTCGGGGAAAAAAAGACGAGGCTGCCCTCATATACGGCAACCTCGTCTTTACGGTTATTGTTTCAAAAAACAACTATCGTCATTGTATCTCTATTTCGATACGTCTGTTTTCGGCTCTTCCTTCTTCGGTATCGTTGGTAGCGACAGGTTGTGTCTCACCGCGTCCTTCTGCCTTGAGGCGTTCGGGAGCTATACCACGTTCTATCAGAGCGTTCATCACGGCAATAGCACGTCCTTCCGACAACTTCATATTGTATGAGTCTGATCCTTTGGAGTCGGTATGACCTGTGATGAGTATATTTATATCCGGATTTTCTCTAAGGAATTCAGCCTGCTTGTCGAGCTCTACGTTCGATTCGGGTGTAAGAGTAGTCTTGTCGAAATCGAAGTATATATTCTTTATTACGAATGTTTCGCCCTTCTTTATCGGCTGGATATAAATCATCAGCGTATCGCCTACGTTAGAGGCAAGTCGACTATACTGGTAATAGTTAGGCACGGTAACTTCCACCTTGTAGACACCTGTCCTGCGTAGTTTGGTATTGAATACGCCATAGTCTTTGAGGGCCTCCGAATAGAGAACTTTGCCTGCGGTATCTTTCATTACCACTCGGGCGTTGTTTATCTCTTTACCTGTTTCGAGGTCGATAATCTTACCCGTAATCAATTGTGGTGGTGGAGGTGGTGGAGGCGG
>CAJPNS010000081.1 GCA_905372135.1 Porphyromonadaceae bacterium
GGCATACCTCGTGGCAGGGCTTACGGTGAATCTGTTGTTGCTTTTTTACTTCAAATATTCGTATTTCGTCGTAGATGTGATAAACAACATTCTCGGTACGTCGATGAAGGTAGTCGATATCTTCGCCGAGGTGGGCAATATCATCGCCGGACGAGCCGCGTTCGATACGGGAAAAATAGTATTGCCGGTGGGAATATCGTTTTTTACGTTCCAAAATATAAGCTATATCGTCGAGGTATATCGCGGAAACGTAGCTCCTGTGAGGTCGATACTGAATTATGGCTTTTTCGTGAGCTTCTTTCCATCGTTGATGTCGGGACCCATCATCCGTGCTCGCGAATTTATCCCGCAACTCTACCGCCCCTATTTCTTGCCGAGGCGACAGTTTGGCATAGCGGTATTCTGGATACTCAACGGGCTTGTGAAGAAAATAATCTTGTCGGACTATCTGGCGGTGAACTTTATCGACCGCGTATTCGAAAACCCTACTATGTTTTCGGGCTTCGAAAACCTTATGGGACTCTTCGGCTACTCGCTACAGATATATGCCGACTTCTCGGGATATACCGATATTGCTACCGGAGTAGCTATGCTAATGGGTTTTTATCTGCCTATCAACTTCAACTCACCATACAAAGCTACAAACGCAGGCGAGTTTTGGAAACGTTGGCACATATCGCTCTCGAAATGGCTGCAGACCTACCTCTATATTCCTCTCGGCGGCAACCGCAAGATTACGGCTACTTCGTACATCATCATTATCGCTATGGGGCTTGTGGCGGTGCTACTTTCGGGCAGTATATATGTGGGAATCGCTATGGGACTGATAGCCCTTGCCGTGTGGATAAGCATCAAGTTGAGCAAAGGCAACCACAAGACCACCACAAACCTCAATATGATGAATACGATGCTTCTGGGCGGTATGTGGCACGGAGCGTCGTGGAATTTTATCATCTGGGGCGGGCTCAACGGGCTCGGAATACTTATTTATAAATATTGGAAAAACCGCAGTATATACGCTCGTATGGCTATACTATCGGTAGCGTTGACTGTGGCGGGAGTGTCGCTGTGGCTGTGGCAATACCCGATACTACGGATTGCATTCGTGTGGATAGCTATTGTTTGGGCTGGCAATCTGGTGAAGTTTGTATACAACGTGGTACTCTCGGTACGCGGTGTCGACGGCGGCAACAGGGCGACGGCGTGGCTGGCAAGTGCGTGGGCTGTGTTGCAGACATTCGCATTCATCACGTTTACGAGGCTTTTTTTTCGTTCGGGTTCGAACCTCGACCCGCAAGAAGCCAATACTCACGCTTGGAACACGGCTACCAATATGGTGGGGCAGATAGGCGGCAAGTGGCATTTCGACGTTATACCCGATATGATATGGGGCTATCGCAGCGTGTTTGTGATATTTATTTTGGGTATGATAGTTCATTGGCTGCCCGAGCGGTTCAAACGCCGCTACCGACTGTGGTTTTCGGCGATGCCGTTGTGGGCTGTCGTCGTGGCGGTGGTGCTTACGGTGTTTGTGCTTTATCAGTTCGTCTCTGCCGACCTGCAAAGGTTTATATACTTCCAATTCTAACCAATCATCTTTAAACGGTCGTTTTTTTAATGTTTTTTTATACGAAAAGCGTTGAAAAGTATCATGAAGACCGTTGCCTAATCAGGAATTATGTGCCGTGATTAAAAGCGAGCAATTCCTAATTAGAAATTATACGCCGTAACCAAAAGCAAGCAATTCCTAATTAGAAATTATACGCCGTAACCAAAAGTGAGCAATTTCTAATTAGAAATTATGTCCCGCAATCAAAAGCGAGCAATTCCCAATCAGGAATTATGTGCCGCGATTAAAAGCGAGCAATTCCTAATTAGAAATTATACGCCGCAATTAAAAGTGAGCAATTCCTAATCAGGAATTATGTGCCGCGATTAAAAGCGAGCAATTCCTAATCGGAGATTATGAGAAAATGATTGTAGCAGTTTCTAAATGCAATTTATTAGTATCGATGAAGTGCCGATTGTACGAATCATAATTTATACCTAACTTTGCCTCCCGAAATCCGAGCCGCCGATAGTTCGTTTTTCGAAACATTATCAATAAAACCTCAAAGTATACTATGTACAAAATATCAGACTATATCCGTAGCGGGTTGGTGTTTGTCAACAACGTGCTTCGCAAACGCCACAAGGAGCTTACATCGCTGATGATTTATTCGACTACTGCCTGTCAGTCGCGTTGCCAGCACTGTGCTATCTGGAAAAAACCTGTGGAGAATCTGAGCCTCGACGATATTATAAAGCTAATGGGTAGCAAATGCGTTACTAAACGCACTGTAGTCGGTCTCGAAGGCGGAGAGTTTATGCTCCACCCCGAAGCCGATGCCATACTCGGATGGTTCGACGAAAACCACCCAAACTACACGCTGCTCTCCAACTGCTTGGCTCCCGATAAGGTCATCGATGCCGTCAAGCGACATCGCCCCACTCACCTCTACGTATCGCTCGACGGCAACAAAGCGACATACCTTTATATGCGGGGACGCGACGGCTACGACAAGGTGATAAAGGTCATCGAAGCCTGCAAGGATATCATACCCATCTCGTTGATGTTTTGCCTCTCGCCTTGGAACTCGTTCGAAGATATGAAGCACGTAATCGATATTACAAAGAAGTACAATATCGACGTGCGTATAGGCATCTACAATACGATGTCGTTTTTCGATACTACCAAAGGACTTATCGAGACCGAAAGTGCCGATTTCGTCAGCCATATACCCGCATCGATACATCAGACCAACGAGAACTACGACTTCGTAGCACTCTACGACGAATGGAAAAACAAACGGCTCAATCTGCGTTGCCATAGCATCTTCAGCCAGCTCGTAATACACTCCAACGGCGACGTGCCTATCTGCCAAAACTTAGACGTTGTACTTGGAAATATTCACCAAAATACGCTCGACGAGATTTTCAACGGACGAGCAACATGCAAAACACAGTGCCGATACTCCAAGGAATGCAACGGCTGCTGGATAAACTATCATCGTAAGTACGATATCATCCTTGTGAGAAATCTCGAAAAACTGTTGCCAAAGCCGCTTATAGAACTCTTCTACGGTAAATACCAATGGACGAGCGATAGGCGTACGACATACAAAAAACATTTCAAAAACATAAAAGCGTAACTTACATTACTATGGGATATTTAGACAATATTATCGGACGATACAAGAGGATTCGCAGTATAAAAGATTTGGAAAACACCTATAACGGCACTTATGCTCTTGTGGGTCTTGGTGGTCATTGTGTTAGTAATTTATTGCCCGTCGTACATCATCTGCAGCTACCGCTGAAATATATCTGTTGCACCTCTGAGACGAAGGCAGCCCTTGTCTCGAAGCGATATACGGCATCTATAGGCACCACCTCTCTACAGCAAATCCTCGACGACGACACCGTCGACGCCGTATTTGTCGCCGCCAATCCGCAGGCGCATTTCGATATAGCACGCAAAGTAATGGAGGCAGATAAGGCTTTGTTTATCGAAAAACCGCCTTGCCAAGACCTTGAGCGTTTGGATATCCTCATCGATACGGCGAAGTCTTGCAACGCTCGAAGTGTAGTCGTAGGGCTGCAACGGCGTTTTGCTCCCGCTACGCGTATACTGCAAAAACGGTTGAAGGGCGAGGCTGGGCATCACTATCATTATCGTTACCTTACGGGTCTGTATCCCGAGGGCGACGCCATGCTCGACTTGTTTATACACCCGCTCGATTATGCGACTTTTCTATTCGGAGAGGCTAAACTCAAAACAGCCGAGATAATAGAGAAAAACGGCGGGCAGACCCTTCTGCTTATCGTCGAGCATAAAGATACGACAGGCGTATTGGAGCTATCGACCGACTATTCTTGGCACGGAGCGAAGGAGCAGCTGTCTGTCGTTACCGATAGAGGTCTGTATACCCTCGACAATATGGAGCGTCTCTGCCTATCGCCTCGCAGCTCGGCTCTCTTCGGCATACCGCTCGAGAAAGTAGTCGGCGGCAATAGGTCGATAGTAGAGCTATACGGTACGAACGGGTTTGTGCCTACTCTGGGCAACAATCAGATTGTGTCGCAGGGCTTCTTCTCTGAGATTAAGACATTTGCCGATATGGTCGAAAACAGACACACCAGCAGCAGTCGCGACTTCGGTTTCGAAAGCCTCAGAAACACCTACGCTCTTATGGCAGACATCGTAGCAGCCACCCGAAAGCAATAGTAGCCGACGACAAAGGCATCGTATCCTTTTTCGGCAAAAAAACAGAAGCCTCGCGTGTGTGATTATACTTATGCAGGATGTAATATCATCGATTTTTAGTCCCTTGAAAATATTCTTTTATGGCCGATATAATATGTTGTTGCATATTATTATCCAACTCATAAAACATAGGTAACCTAAGCAGACAATCGGCAAATCGATCGCAGTTGGGAAGTGCTCTGCCATCGTGTTTGTCTGTATAGTATTCGCTGCCGTGCAGACTCAGGTAGTGGAATACGGCTAAAATATCTTTGCTTTTCAAGTGTTTAATCAGTTCTGTACGTTCGTCTAATGAGCGACACACCAAATAGAACATGTGGGCATTGTTCGAAGCATAATCGGGGATATTAGGTAGCGTAAAACAGCCATCGTCAGCCAACGGTTTTAGGTTTTTGTGATAAGTATTCCAAATCTCTATGCGTTTGCTTTTAATATCTTCGAGACTTTCGAGTTGTGCCCATAAGAATGCGGCAATCACCTCCGACGGCAAAAACGAACTGCCCGTATCTACCCATCCGTATTTATTGACTTCGCCACGGAAAAACTCGGCACGGTTTGTACCTTTTTCCCAAATTATCTCGGCACGTCGCATAAAACGTTCATCATTGATAGCCAACATACCGCCTTCACCCGAAATCACGTTCTTGGTTTCGTGAAACGAAAAAGCCGCCAAATGCCCGATGCTTCCCAATGTTCTATCCTTGTAGCAAGCGTCTATTGATTGTGCCGCATCTTCCACCACCAAAAGGTTGTACCTGTGGGCAATATCCATAATTTTATCCATATCGCAAGCCACACCCGCATAATGCACTGGCACAATGGTTTTTGTTCTCTCTGTGATAAGGCTTTCGATTTTATTTACATCTATATTGGGATTGTCGCTACAACTGTCGGCAAAAACTATCTTAGCTCCTTGTCGTACAAAAGCCAAGGCTGTGCTAACAAATGTATAGCTTGGGATTATCACTTCGTCTCCGTGTTGGATGTTGCAAAGCAAGGCTGCCATTTCGAGAGCATCGGTGCAACTTGTTGTCAGCAAACATTTGCCAAAACCGTACTTTTTCTCAAAAAACTGCTGGCATCGCTGTGTAAACATCCCGTTACCGGAGAGTTTGCCGCTGGCCACTGCTTCATAAATATAGCGTGTCTCTTTTCCTGTAAGATAGGGCTTATTGAAGGGTATCATTATTTCAGTACGATAAATTTGTTTTTATTGATTTTATTCGTACAACTCCAGTTTATATGTTCTTCTAAAACAGTAGGTAGAGTTGCGCCGCTCTCAACAATTATGAATTTTATATTGTGTTTTTTTATGAAATTCAAGTAGTTTTCGTCAAGACTATTTTGAAGATTAGCCTTACAATAGCGGTAAAACGCAAAATGGTTTTTGTTACAATATCTTACGTCTACCTCGTCTGGTAGGTCATTAGTAGACAGACAAATGGGGACATAGTCGTTTCGGAAATGAATAATGCGATTGTCGGGGACAAACAAAAATGGCTTAAGCTCCATAGGATGACGCCCGTCTGAGTAATGACGGAAATAAGAAAAATTTGCGGTATTGTCTTCTGCTGTGGCTTTCTTTATGGTTTCTAAGTATTCAGTGTCGCAAATGGGTTCAAAATAATCAACCCTTTCCATATTAAAAGAGACGGCAGGATTTTGCCATAATAGTAACAGAAAATATCCCAATATTACGATAACTGAAAATAACCGTACAATAGGGAGCGTGGATGCGTTTAATAGTATTATAATGGTAATATAGAGTGCTATTGAGAATATAGGTGTAATGAATATGAACAAAAGTTGAAAAGCATCGTGGTCTACATAAAAATATAGCGGCACCAACATAGCCAAAACTATAAATGCACCGACAATACCCAATCCTATATCTTTCAGAAGCGATATCTCTATGCCATTGTTTATTAATTTAGTGTTTTGTTTACGGAGTAAAAGATAAACGACCATAAATAGCAATATTAATGGAACAAATACAAATAATAGCATTTTTGCCATTAATTTCGCCACTTTAAAGAGTACGGAGATAAAACTTAGTTCTGCAAACACAATCGGGGTCTCGGACGACGGCTGGATATAATAAAACAGTATGTACAACACACCTATGCCAAATAGAGCAATTATGGCCAGAAGAGCCCGCTTTTTGTCTATCTTCTTCCTTATGAACATTGATATGATTGTCACAGCCAACAGAGAAAGAATAGCTGCGGCTGTAGGTGAATACAACGGCACTAACAACAATAGAAATATGAACGCCGGTTTATAGCTTTTGTTTAACCATAAAATGAGAGCGGCCATAACCATAAGATAAACAATAGAGAACTTTATGTTGTGAAACCACGAACCGAACGGCATAAATTTACTTGTTGTTTGTAAAAAAGGCAAATCAAACGGTTGTAAAAATAAAAATATAAGAGCCAATATTAATGACATAACAATTTTCCATTGTGTCTGTCTTAGTATTTTGTCTGCCAAAACAAAAGCACCGTGAAATAATATAGCTCCTGTTATAGGTATATATATGAGATAATATGTCCGTAAAGTATTCATATTAAAAATACTCGACCACAGTGCGGTAAACCAGCCTTCAAAAAAATGGTATGGGGTGGCAGGAATATTTCCTTCGATAGTCCAATCGAAGTTTGTAGTCTCTATGCCTCTTGTTTTCAAATAATAAGCAATATTAGCGTAGAAATGATTGTCGCCAAATACAGCCCCATCCATAAATATATAAAAAAAGTAATATGCTGTTGAATACAATGCTATCGACACGACAATCAGTAGCCCCAGAGATTTGATAGAAGCTGTCATGTCGATATCGAACTTTTGTCGCTTTATTAGAGCTACTAATATAAGAGGTATCAATATGAATATGGTATTGAACTCTGTTTTGGCAATAGCGTATAGTGTTACGGTAATAATGATGCCTAATAACTGAGCAAAAAATTGTTTTTCGTACTTGTGTAAGTTGCCTAAATATAGGAAGTTAATGGCTAAATTACCAACAATATAGTTGCTAATGATAACGATAAATAAGAATAGAATTTCGATAATGAGCATAAAAAAATAATTTAAGATTGGTTAGGTTTGTGTTTTCTCGATTTTTTGAGCAAAGTTAAGTGTAAATGTTTGTGTTACAGACAATCTCTATGTGTTATAATGATTTATCCAACTTTCAATGTTTTTATGTGCAATATTCTCAGCCTTTTCTACCGTTGTAAATGAAGCAAAGTGATTGAAGCGTTTGCGGAGTGTCGCGAAATTGATCTCCGGATGGTCGCTACCGACGCATATACGCCTGTCGAAACTTTGAAACAAAAACTTGATATCTTCATCGAGCGAACTTCCTGCGTACTTGCACATTGTAAGCGATAAGTCCATTAATAAGTTTGGGAAGACACGTACAATCTCCATCATCTCCAACAAACGGACAACTCCGCCGTGCAGAAGAATTACCCGCGAGTTTTCGTTTACTTTGAGTAGCATATCGTTCAAACGGTCTATGTTGTTGACAGTCATCGGTTGTTTGTTGCTGTAGAAGTAGGTGCAAAAGAGAACTGCCAGCTTCATCTCGTTGGCTTTGTCTATTACGATAGGCAGAAACTGATTATCTAAAGTAAAATTGCCGATGCGGGGGTGTAGTTTTATTCCGCAGTATCCTATGTTTTTAATGGTAATGAGTTTATTTACAATGCCTTGTGTCGTGGTTATATCATCGAAATCGAAAAAAGCAACAGGCAACAGCTCATCGGGCGCTTTGCCTCTTACCAACTTAATGAATTTTTCCTGGTCATAACTGCCAATGCCTTTCATTCCGACGGCAAAGGCTTTTTTTATGTTGTAGGCTCGCATCTCGTCAAGCATCTTATCGATGCCGGCACACTGCGGATATTTGGGCATTATCCAGTCTCCGTCAATGGTCGGGTGGGTAAGGGTGTCGAATATAGGGATGTCCATGTTATATGAAAGAGAGTTATATCAAAAATTTATTTTTTT
>CAJPNS010000082.1 GCA_905372135.1 Porphyromonadaceae bacterium
CGATATCCTCCGCCATCGCTTCCCGCAGGCAACCATCGAAGTAACGACCGACCTCAAAGGAGCATCCATAGCGTTGTTTGGCAACAACCGCGGGATAGCCTGTATCCTCGGCACGGGGTCGGTAGCTTGCCTATACGACGGCAAGGGAATAGTGCGTAGTATCGACCCGCTCGGCTATATCTTGGGCGACGAAGGAAGCGGCGCCGTACTCGGACGTAAGTTGCTGGGCGACTGCTTCAAAAACAGACTACCGCAGCACCTAAAAGAGAAATTTTTCGAGCGGTACCCTACCCTGACTGCTTCCGAACTAATCGATAGAGTCTACCGTAAGCCATTACCTAATAGATTCTTGGCAAGTTTCGCTCCGTTCCTTAGCGAAAATATCGAGGAGAGCTATGCATACAACCTCGTTTTCGACTCATTTACAGAGTTTTTCGAACGTAATATAGCCTGCTTCGACAGATGGGACGAGTACGAAACATCGTTTTGCGGCTCGGTGGCATATCATTTTTCGGATGTACTCGAGGTAGCGGCAGCCGAATTCGGTATCAGGCTCGGGCAAATAGTTGGGTCGCCAATAGACAATCTGGCTTTGTATTTCAAAAAAATATCGGGAGAGTAGAGGGTGACGACAATCAAAGACTTCGGTAAAATATTTCGATCGAACCCCACGTTGCAGGAATTATGCCGACGTGTATCGGCAGGTGGCAGTAGGCGACATCTTGCTCTCGACGGACTTAACGCCTCTGCCGTTTCATTGGCTACGGCTACTCTTTTCGACGAAAAATGCTGTAACAACATACTGATTATAGCCGACGATGCCGACAAAGCCGGCTACCTCTACTTCGACCTTACGCAACTCATCGGTAGCGACCGAGTGGCGTTTTTCCCCGCACTATACAAGCATATACACAAAAGCGGTACCACCGTAGCCGAAAACGGCATACTCCGTACCGATAGCCTCAATAAGATTTCCGACGGGAAACCATGCATAATAGTATCTTACCCCGATGCTATAAGCGAGAAAGTAGTAGCAGCCGACCGCTTCGCCTCGGCACGAATCACCCTCACCAAAGGGCAAGAATATGCTATGAGTACCCTACTCGACGACCTCCGCAACTCAGGTTTCGAAGAGGTCGATTTCGTCTACGAGGTAGGGCAATACTCGCAGCGAGGCAGTATCGTAGATGTATTTTCGTATTCCAACGAATTGCCCTATCGTATCGACTTCTTCGGCGACAACGTCGAATCGATACGAACGTTCGATATCGAGCGACAACTATCGGTCGAAGACGTAGACCGACTCACCGTCGTAGCAGCTACCGACAGCGAAGAGCAGGGCAAGGTATCGCTATTGGAATTCGTCGCCTCCGATACGCTCATAGTAGCAAACGATATCGATTATTGCATAAAACGGATAGACCAGATATACTCGCAGGCTCTGGTAAAAGCTAATGAGCAGCGGCAGACAAGCGATTTGTACTCGTTGCTAATAGATGGCGAGGGTTTTCGGCAGCAGCTCGAGGCATTTTCTACGGTCGAAGTACTCAGAAACTACTACAAAGCCGATACGTTGGGCTTTGCTACCACACTACAACCAAATTTTAATAAGAATTTCGACCTTATATCGAAAAACATAAAGCAATATCTCGCCGACGGATACCGCATATACATAGCCTCCGACAGCAAGAAGCAGATAGACCGTATCACCTCTATTTTCGACGACCGAGGCGACGATATTTCGTTCGAGGCTGTAGATAAAACACTGCACGAGGGTTTTGTAGACAACGACCTTAAGGTATGTTTCTTCACCGACCACCAGATATTCGACCGCTTTCATCGGTTCTCGCTTAAGTCCGATACTGCTCGTCGCGGCAAGGCGGCAATGCTCATAAAGGAGCTCAACAGCCTCAAACCTGGCGACTTTGTAGTCCACCACGACCACGGCGTAGGACAATTCGCCGGTCTGCTGACGACCAATATCAACGGCAAACCCCAAGAGGTAATAAAGCTCATATACAAAGGCGGCGATATCATATTTGTAAACATATCGTCGCTTCATAAGATATCGAAATATCGGGGTAAAGAGGGTATCGACCCCACGCTGTCGAAGCTCGGCACAGGAGCGTGGGAACGCCTCAAAGAACGCACCAAAACAAAGGTAAAAGACATCGCCCGCGACCTGATCAGACTATACGCAAAACGTCTCGAACAGAAAGGGTTCTGCTTCTCGCCCGATAGCTATATGCAGACCGAACTCGAAGCGTCGTTTACTTACGAAGATACTCCCGACCAGTCGCGTGCTACGGCAGATATAAAAAACGATATGCAGAGTCATAAACCGATGGACAGACTCGTCTGCGGCGACGTCGGTTTCGGCAAAACCGAAGTAGCTATACGAGCCGCTTTCAAAGCCGTAGCAGACGGCAAGCAAGTAGCGGTGCTCGTACCTACGACGATACTCGCTTTCCAACATTATAAGACTTTTTCCGAAAGATTAAAAAATTATCCCGTAAGAATCGAGTACCTGAGCCGTGCCAAAACCGCCAAGCAGACTAAAGAGATAATATCCGACATCAAAGAGGGAAAGATAGATATCGTAATCGGCACTCACAAAATAGCAAACCGAGAGGTCGTTTTCAAAGATTTGGGATTGCTCGTCATCGACGAAGAGCAGAAGTTTGGCGTAGCTATCAAGGAGCGTCTCAAAGAATTCAAAGCCAATGTCGATACTCTCACCCTGACGGCAACGCCTATACCGCGTACGCTTCAGTTTTCTCTGATGGGGGCTCGCGACCTATCGATAATAAACACTCCTCCGCCCAATAGATATCCCGTCGTTACCGAGCTTATCGAATTCGACGAAGAGACTATCGGCGAGGCAATACGATTCGAGATGCAACGCAACGGGCAGATATTTTTCGTCAACGACAAGATACAAAACATCTATCTGCTCGAGAAAAAACTGAGAAAAATAGTCCCCGAAGCACGAATAGCCGTAGCACACGGGCAAATGCCATCGGCTCAGTTGGAAGAGACCGTAATAGACTTCATCGACTACCAATACGACATACTTCTGGCAACGACCGTCATCGAGAGCGGTATCGATATGCCAAATGTTAATACCATATTTGTAAACAATGCCAATCACTTCGGACTCAGCGACCTCCACCAGCTACGCGGACGAGTGGGACGCAGCAACAGGAAAGCATATTGCTACCTGATAACGCCCACTTTCAAAGATATATCCGAAGACGCACGCCGTCGCCTACAAGCGATATCTACATTCTCAGACTTGGGAAGCGGGTTCAATATCGCTATGCAAGACCTCGACATACGAGGAGCCGGCAATATGCTCGGCGCCGAACAGAGCGGATTTATCGCCGAACTCGGCTACGAGACGTACCAAAAGATTCTTACCGAGGCTGTGCAAGAGCTTCACCGCGACGAATTTGCCGATATCGTCGACGAGCAACAACGACTACAAAAGGCACGTTTCGTCGACGACTGTACCTTCGAGAGCGACTTCGAACTGATGTTTCCAAATAGCTATATCTCGAGTACGTCGGAGCGAATATCGCTATACCGTGAGCTCGATTCGATTACGGAGCAGACGGCATTGGACGCATTCAAAGCACGTCTTACCGACCGATTTGGAGCCATACCGCAAGAAGCCGAAGAGCTTATGAAGGTATTGCCTGTACGCTGGCTCGCTATCGAACTCGGTATCGAACGCCTCATAGTACGTCGCGGCAAAATGACACTATACCTCGTATCTCGCCCCGACTCCGAATACTACAAGTCAGACACATTCGGTAAGATTATCGGCTATATCGGTCGCTTCCCACGCAATTGCCGTATAGGAGAGACGGGTGGCAAACGATTCGTATCTGTCGAACCCGTCAATAGCATCGATACGGTTCTGTACATACTAAATAAGATAAACGATATCGAACCTTAGGTTTTTTTCGTCTCAATAGACCACTATTCTCAAAAGATTTTTGTAACTTTGCAGACGTTAACCCGATAGTATTAATAGGGTATCAATTAGATATTTAACTATAAATTCAATTATATATATGAAACCTTCACACATTGAACACATCGGAATTGCGGTCAAAAGCCTTGACGAGACCATTCCTTATTACGAAAAACTTTTGGGTCAGAAATGTTACTCTATCGAAGAGGTGGCAGACCAAAAGGTGAAAACGGCATTTTTCAAAGTAGGCGATACTAAAATCGAACTCTTGGAGCCGACCTCCGAAGATTCGCCGATAGCAAAATATCTGGAAAAGAATCCTCACGGAGGCGTTCATCACGTTGCTTTCTGTGTCGATAGCGTTCAGCAAGCTCTCGACGACGCTTCGGCAATGGGTATTCAACTCATCGACAAAGCTCCCAGACGTGGAGCCGAAGGACTCAATATCGGCTTTTTACATCCTAAGTCGACACACGGCGTTCTTACCGAACTCTGCGAAGTACCAAAGAAATAAATAGAAAAAAATAATTGACAAAAAAATACAGATTGTTATGATGACATTCGAAAATCAAAAAAAGATTAAAAAACTTGTTGATATGCGTGCCAAAGCCCGCCTCGGCGGCGGACAAAAGAGAATCGACTCTCAACACGCAAAAGGTAAATATACTGCTCGCGAGCGTATAGAAATGCTACTCGACCCGGGGTCGTTCGAAGAGATGGATATGTTCAAGACCCACCGCTGTGTAAACTTCGGTATGGAAAAAGAGGTATACCTCGGCGACGGCGTTGCAGTAGGCTTCGGTACCATCGAAGGACGTATGGTATGTGTTTTTGCACAAGACTTTACCGTTATCGGTGGTTCGCTGTCGGAGACAATGTCCGAAAAAATATGCAAAGTGATGGACTATGCTATGAAGATAGGTTGCCCCATCATCGGTATCAACGACTCGGGTGGAGCACGTATCCAAGAGGGTTCTAACGCTCTGGCAGGCTACGCAGAAATATTCGAACGCAATATTCTTGCCTCGGGTGTAGTACCTCAGATTTCACTTATATTCGGACCGTGTGCGGGTGGTGCCGTATATTCGCCTGCTCTGACCGACTTTATTATGATGACCGAACAAAACTCGTATATGTTTATCACCGGACCGAAAGTAGTGAAATCGGTTACCGGCGAAGACGTTACCACAGAGGCTTTGGGCGGTGCCGGTATGCACTCACGCAAATCGGGTGTGGCTCACTTCAAATCGGCTTCCGAAGAAGAGTGTCTGCAGCTCACACGTCAGCTAATATCTTATATTCCACAGAATAACATGGAGTCGGTGCCTACCGTAACCTGCAACGACCCCATCAACCGTGCAGACGACGTACTAAACGAAATAGTACCCGACAACCCGAACAAACCTTACGATATGAAGGATATTATCCGCTCTATCGTCGACAACGGTGAGTTTCTGGAAGTTCAGCCGCTTTACGCACAAAATATCATCTGCTGTTTCGCCCGCTTCAACGGCGTTTCGACAGGTATCATCGCCAACCAGCCAAAATTCCTTGCAGGTGTACTCGACTGCGATAGTTCACGCAAGGCTGCACGCTTTGTTCGTTTCTGTGATGCATTCAATATTCCTATTCTCACTTTGGTAGACGTACCCGGCTTCTTACCCGGCACGGGACAAGAGTACAGCGGTATCATCGTTCACGGAGCAAAACTTATGTTTGCTTACGGCGAAGCCACCGTACCAAAGGTTACCGTTACCATACGTAAGTCGTACGGCGGAGCACACATCGTGATGAGCTGTAAACAACTCAGAGGCGATATCAACTACGCTTGGCCTAACGCCGAAATAGCCGTTATGGGAGCAAGCGGTGCCGTGGAAGTGCTCGAAGGCAAGAATATAGCCGCTATCGAAGATGCAGACGAAAAAGCAAAATATATCTTCGACAAAGAGTCGGAATACAAAGAAAAATTTGCTAATCCGTATCAGGCTGCTTCACGCGGTTATATCGACGACGTTATCGAGCCTCGCAATACTCGTTTCCGTATTATTCGTGCATTCCAATCGTTGCAGAACAAGAAGGTTACCAATCCGTTGAAAAAGCACGATAACATACCTTTATAATTCATCATTCCAAAAACCAAATAAAAAAAGGAAAAGAATATGAGTAATAATATGCCTAATGAAGTGGTAGCAATAGCAATGGCTCTGAGCCTCTATTTCAGCGACTCTATCCACGACAACGAAAGCAATGTGCTTACAATCAAGCGTTACAACTCTCCTTGGAGTGATAAAATTTATCAAGTAATAAACAAAATAAACCTATAAAAATGACACAATTCAAATTTGATATCAACGGAAGTAAATACGAAGTCGAAATAAAATCTATCGACGGCAGCATAGCAGAAGTAGATGTAAACGGCAATCTCTATCAGGTAAATATCGAAGGAGACGGGCAAATATCGGCTCCTGTGGCACGTCCGGCAGCAAAACCGACTGCTACACCAACACCTACCGCCGCCACTACCCCTACCGCCAAACCCGCAGCAACTCCTATGGCAGCTCCTGCCGAGGCAGCAGGCAAAGGCTCCAAGACTATCAAGGCACCACTGCCCGGCAGCGTACTCAAAGTATTGGTAGAGCCGGGAACAGCGTTCAAAGAAGGCGATATACTGATGGTAATGGAAAGTATGAAGATGGAAAACAACATCACTGCCGAATGTTCGGGTACTATCACCAAAGTGGTAGCTCCCGTAGGTACATCGGTATTGCAAGACGACGTACTTTTCGAA
Source organism: Porphyromonadaceae bacterium (assembly GCA_905372135.1). GTDB lineage: Bacteria > Bacteroidota > Bacteroidia > Bacteroidales > Paludibacteraceae > F0058. Next base: position 6,768 of record CAJPNS010000082.1, read on the forward strand.
CACAATTGATTTTAGTTCAAAACACACGAAAAAGCGAGGAACTGTAGCATTTACGGTTCTTCGCTTTGTTATAGCAACATTATTACGGAGGCACTTAAGCCTGTATTATTCAAATATTTACCCATCGAATTATTTAAATACGTATGACTCCCACACAAGTGAAAAAACAGACAAGAAGTTAACTAAACAGCAGTATCCCCACTGACGTTAGAAACTACTTGTCTTTATAGTGCTAAAAGTGCCTTATCAGTCAATTTTCTTAAGAAAGTCAAGAACACTTTTAGAGTATGCTTGTCCTCGAGGTACAAGGTAATGAAAGAAAACTACATCATCGATTATCTCAATGTGATACACAAAAAAAGCTCTCCAAGTTCCTACTCTGATACGATAAACAGATGAATAGCCGGTAAGTTTTTTACAATCGGTTATATCATCAATTTTACTTGCATTCTTGACCTCCTGTATTGTGTAGTTTTTATGCTGTCAAGAGTCTTGCCTGATTGCTTTTTTACGGTCTTAACGAAACTCTTAGAGTAAGCAACTCTCATAATCCTAACCAGTCTTCAAATTCTAACTTTTCCTGTTCGCTTACACGTTCCTTTCCCTCTGGGGCTACTTTCAAAAGGTACTCGTACATTTCAACATCGTTACAATCTTCTGCTGCTTTATCTAAAAGTTCTTCGATATACCTCTTCAAATTCGTACCTTTTCTGGCAGCTGCCACTGATAACAAATAGAATGTATTTCCTTTAATATTAATAAGTTTCTTTTTATCCTCAAATGATATTGTTGCCATCTTTTTCCTCTCCCACTATTTTTTTGCAAAGATATAAAATATATACAATATATACGGCACTTTATTTTTTCCCTTTTTATGTAGCACAGATACTTCTTCAGGCTCGCAAAGAAGCAAAATATTTTGTATTGAAGTAAACAATATAATTGATTTATAAAGAACGCTTATGACAACTATTAAACTAAAAAAAGCTATATTCGAGGATGAAATCTGGAATAAAATCAAAGAAGCACTCGACGAACACAAAAAAGGGGAAACAATAAAAGTAACTCCTCAAACATTACGGGATGTATCAAAAAGGAAAACTGATTGACCAAATAGATGACCAATCAGTTCAAAAGAGTTTTTATAATAACTGGGGATGTACCTTTCAGCCTGATTCTCTTTTGGAATACAATAATGCAGAAAAAACTCAGAGCTATTGTGAGGCATACTGAATATCAGCAATTTTACACATTGCGAGGTATGAAAAAGGAGCGAACACACGGTTCGCCCCTTCATCGTAATTTGTAATTTGTAATTAAGTTCTACCTTTTTATCATTTTTGCAATACTACCGTCGGCTCTTACCGTGTATATGCCTGCGGATAGGTGCGATACTTCTACCTTGTCGGTATCGGTGGCGTGGACTACTTCGGTGCCGTACATATCGTATATACGTATGGTACGAGCCGTAGCCGA
>CAJPNS010000083.1 GCA_905372135.1 Porphyromonadaceae bacterium
TATTTATTGTATTTTCACATTTTTTTTCACCTCATTCCCCGTACGCAGACGAGTTGAGCATTAATCCTTTTGCCTCTGCATACCGCCTCTATCCTAACGACATATATACCGACTTCGCATAGAGCATCGGTGTCGTTGCGTCCGTCCCAGAGAAGCATTCCCGAAGTGCCTGCCGGTAAATTGTTTGCCAAAGTCTTCACCCTCAGCCCCGTAGGCGTGTAGACAGTAGCCGATATACTGTATCCGCTCTCGGGTAACTTGTAACGGATGGTGAGCAGGTCGCGGTAGCCGTCGCCATCGGGGGTGAATGTCTCGTAATCGAGCCAATAGTGTTTATCGGCAGTAGACGTGGTAGCGGAGTATTGTGAGTTTCGGCGGGCAGGCGTACCGTAGTTCTCGGCAAAGGAGGCACTTGCCCAATTGCTCGTGTCGTCGGTGGGTAACATCGGGCTGATACGCTCAAGAGCCACCCCACGCGAATTTACCACCGAGGGCGACTGCATATCGTCAGCGTAGTTGAGTTCGTCGAGTACATAAGTATTTGCCGTACAAAGGACTACATTACCCTCCTTATTCGGCAAAGTCGGCAGTACGGTATCACACCTTACTCCGTCGGCTTCGCCACAGCTATAAACGGAGCATACCGACCGTATATCGTTGCTTATAAGCAGGTATTTATAGGGAAATAATAGTATACTATCGGCTGTAACGGCACGGGGAACTTTGAGCTGTCCGCTGCCAAGACGCGAGGTAATACAAATATTCGCCAGATTTATCACCTTATTGCTTTTGTTGAACACCTCTAAATACTCACCTACTCCCTCGTGGGTATTGTACAGTATTTCGTTAATAATCAAGTCGCCTACCTGCGGCTCCTGAGGACGGGCAAGGCGGAATATCGCTCCGTCGAGCGCAAAGCCCGATACGCACTTCAGGTTCGATGCCGAAATCTCGACGGTATCCGCCGCCAAGGCGGGCGAGAAAGTAAGCACTACCCTGTCTGCCTTCGGTTCGACGACCTCAGCAGACGAAATCGCCACATCAGACGACAGATAATTCGATACCCTCACCGCTGCCGAGTCGTTCATCTCCTTATTGAATATAAGCACGCACGAGCTGCTGCCCACGAGCCCCACAGCCGAAAGTTCCGGCTGTACATTATCGGCATTTGCAGCTTTCATAGAGTTTGCCGTACAGGGCGTACCGCCTTTGTCGTCGCGCGAAGTAGTCCAATTAGCCGAACTGTTGTGCAGATTGTCGCAGTCTATCCTCTCGAGTGAGAAGCCGCCGTTTTTTCGGGAAATATCGTTACCGTACCAGCTGTCGGAGTACTCAGTCCAAGTTACCGTTTTGCCGTCGGCATCCTTTACGGTTATCAACCCTCGTTTGTTGGTAAGCGACGGCAGCGACTTCATTTGAGCTACTTCTCCGAACTGCTCGAAAGCAGCCTTGTGAGCCGCACCGCATAGCACAATATACCCGTTGGGGGCTATCTCGCCCGCCACGATAGTCGCCTTACCTCTACCGCAAAATACCTGCCAGCCCGCAAGATTTATCTTTTTGTCGGTACGGTTGTACAACTCGATATACTCTGCATTCGGCATAGAACTGTTGATGGGCTTAGGGTTTGCCATTATCTCGCTTACGACCACAGAGTGACGTCGGACATTTTGCTGCTCTACCACGTAGGGCTTACCCTTTACATCAAAGTCGTCGAATGAGTATTTATCCTTGGCTTTCGACGAATAATTTACAAATACTCCCGAATATGCGGCATTGGCTATGGTACCGTCGATCGCCTCGCCTTCGAGCACAGAGTCGGCTTCGGTAGACAACTTCGACCACAACTGCCAGCCCCATTGTTCGTTGCGTGTAGCCCTCACCTGTACGCGGTTGGCTGTACCTGTAAGCCGTGAGTCTGTGCCGTCTATTATTTTTGTAATATTTTTGCCATTTTGCCTATACAGAGCCACCTCTTTCTGCTGCCCACCGATAAGTATAAAGTACCCTTTGAGCGATATATCGGTGAGGTCATCTCTGTCTGCCATCAGATAAAAACGCACATAGTTCGTCGACGTCAGATTGACGTTTGCCTCCACCCTACACTCCCACGAGGCAGCCACAGAAGCGACCGACGGCGTAGACAGATACGCCTTGAACGAACCGCTACCCGATGCCGCCACATCGCTCAGCCTTAGTAAACCGTCCGCTACGGTGAATTTATCCACAGTACCGCTCCATACAGGGTTATGAGTGAAGTCGCCATCGGTGAAGTCGTCTGTAAACTGAGCCATTGCTCCCACCGATACAAGCAACGGGAGCAACGGCAATATTATCTTTTTTATGACACTCATAGCGGAGACAGACGGAGGGAATGTTATTTATCTAAGGTTTATTTTCTTGTCTTTCGGATATTTTACAGAATAAGCTATGCGAAACTCCCTGCTCTCGCCCGCCGCCAAGTCGAAATCCCACGTAACGACGCCGATATCCTCCTTGTTGTAGGTCGGTTTGGTTGTCTCCTTGTCGAGCAACTCTACCTTTATTTCTTTCTGCGACGAAATAGGATACTGCTCTTTGAGCGTAAACTTGACAGCCTTGTTCTGATTGTTTTTTACCGTAATCTTATACGCCAGAGTAACCTTCGTATCGCTACCCAATATCTTCACCTGCGAGAAGTCTGTGAGTTTTTCGCGTTTTACCGATATTCGCTTGTCCGAACCGAGCGTTACGGACATTACGCTGTTGGTCTGCGAAGTGTTCAGGTAAGTCTGCCCAACGTATGTGCCATCGTAAGTAATATTCGCCAGCCCCGATAGGATATTGAGTTTTTCCCAATCCTTGAAGTCCGCTACAAGGAAAGCGTTCTGGTCGAGCTTAGGAGCGGCGTAAAATTTATATTCGGGCGACAGACTGTAATCTTTCAGGTCAATTATCTGCTCTTTGCCGTTGCCGGGGATAGTGTACGGCAAATCGATTTTGTACTCCATAGCAATGTTTTTCTCTTCGACGGCAATGTAATCCTCCATCTTTTTGGTGGTAATCAACACCACGCCGCCTGCTCCTCTCGCTCCATACATGGTCGTCGCCTCAGCATCTTTAAGGACAATCATACTTGCTATCGAATTGGGGCTTATCTCGCTTATGTCGCCGTCGTACGGCACTCCGTCTACAACATACAGAATCTGCTGCATAGAGGAGACACTCCCCCCCCCCCTTATTTGAACATTACTTAAAGCCTGTTCTTCCACTATGTCGTCTTTACTTTCAGTTGTAGCATACGCGATGGCATTACTCATCCTTTTATTCTTTCCACCGTAGTATCCGTAATTGTTGTACACGAAATCGAGAAACCACGTATCGAATACGGGAGCGTCTTTTGTCTTCGAAGGCGTTGCAGTCGATAGAGTTATATTTACATTGTTCCAATCGATACCCGTATTCTGGCTTACCTTAGACCTTCCCTTGAGCCTGACGGGCTTCGACACGTCGGCTACGACCATATCGTAGAACGGCACCCAACGAGCCTGCGACGTGAAATAACTTACCGTAACAGTTGCATTCGTGGCATACGAAGCCACAAGATTCAGGTTCAGTATTCCGTTGAAGACACCTTTCTTGCCCTGCTCCTGCCGTAGCTGTGCCTGCAAATTGGTGAGTTTCTGCGAGAGTTCGGTCTTTTTGAGGTTGTCGTCGTAGATAGATTTTTCCAGAGCTGCCGCCTTGTTGTTATAATAGTCGAGATTCTGGGTGATTTCGGCTGTAGTCAGGTGTTTCTTGACCATACTCGTACTGCCTTCGGTTTTATTCGACAGATTGTTTTCTACCCCCTTTTTTAGCAGTTCGAGCGAAGAGGTATTGATTTTGATGGCAGAAGCAAGCCTCGCTATCATCGCATTATAATTATCGATAGAATCTTTGAGTTTCTTGATATAATCCGACGATTTCTTTTCGGTCAGATAGTCTGTAGTAAATTCCGAAGCTGCCACCATTACACTGTTATTGACATTTATTTTGAGCGAATTGACATCGATATTCGGAGTAAGCCCTTCGATAGTCAAGCTATTTTCGCCCTGTCGGAGCGATACATTGACGGTGTGTGTCAACTCGGCTCCCGAGAAGTAGACGGTAGCTCTCTTCAGTACACCCTTGACATTTTCGGCATATATATTTGTAGTTGCAATTGCCAGACAGATTATTAACATTATTTTTTTCATCGTATTCCGTATTTATTACTTTATAAAAAAAGAGAATTAGTATTATCGTAAGGTATTCTTGGCTGCCGTAAGAGCCTTGTTGTAATCGGGTTCTTTAGCAATATCTTTTACGTACTCGACATATACTACTTTACCTTTGGGGTCTACCACCACTACCCCACGAGCAAGCAACATATTCTCTTTGAGGAGAAAACCGTATTTGTATCCAAATTCCGAGTGCATATAATCCGACAAGGTGTAGATACGGTCAATGCCCTCGGCAGCACAGAAACGCCCCAAAGCAAAAGGCAAATCCTTCGATACGGTGAGTATCACAACATTTTTCGATAAATCGGAAGCCTCCTTGTTGAAACGGCGTGTCTGCATAGCACACACTTTGGTATCTACCGAAGGGAAAACGGATATTATCACCGTCTTACCCGCAAAGTCCGACAGCGACACTGGTTTACTGTTGTTGTCCGTCGCCGTAAAATTGGGTGCGACATCGCCTATCGCTACCATATTACCAAGCAAAGTAAGCGGTGTCTTACCCATACTTACTATGCCTGACGTTTCCTTCACTTCCTGTCCTACAACATTTTGCATCAATGCTACAGTAAATATTACTACTAATAATTTTCTCATAAGATATTCTTTTTTGTCGGCTAAATTATAAAATAATCTCCATATCGACAAAAAAAGTACCTGAATCATCACTGATTCAAGTACTCCCCATTATGAAAACAATATTATACTTCTATTTAGGCTATATTTATATCTACTTAGTAAAATATTCTTTTACTTTTTCGTTTATTACCATTTCTTCTTGGAATACGTAGGCACCTGTCTTTGGCGACTTTACCATCTTGATCACCTTTGCGTGTCCACGTCCTTCACCTTTCTGCAACGATGCAACCGCTTTCTTTGCCATAATCTACAATTTTATTTAATTTCTCTGTGAATAGTTACTTTCCTCAATATCGGATTATATTTTTTCAGTTCCAGACGAGCTGTCGTATTTTTACGATTTTTCGTCGTGATATAACGTGATGTACCCGGCATACCGCTATCTTTGTGTTCGGTACACTCCAATATTACTTGTACTCTTGCGTCTTTACCTTTTTTTGCCATCGAAAATCCTCCTAAATTTACATTACAACCTTAATATCATCCCAATTGCAATAACCTTTGGCAACAGCATTTCTCAGAGCCGCATCCAAACCGTTTTTGTTGATTGTACGCAAGCCCGCAGCAGAAATACGAAGACTAATCCAACAATCTTCTTCTACGTAATAGAATTTTTTATTGAATAAATTTACATCAAACAGACGTTTTGTTTTGCGGTTTGAGTGCGAAACATTATTGCCGCCCATTGCTCTTTTCCCTGTTATTTGGCAAACTCTTGACATTTTATTCCGTTGTTTATTATTTTTCTGTGACCTATATTATTTGGAGTGCAAAGGTAATACTTTTTTTGCAAACACCAAACTAATTCTTGAAAAAAATTTATTTCTTGATATTGCGTATCTTTTTAGTCATATCGCTTATCTTGTCGATAAATCGCTCTAATAGAGAAATATCTTCCTGCTCAAACTCTTCTGTGACATAATAATTTCCCAACTTCTTACGCCTTCCGTAGCCATAGCCGTATCCATAACCATAACCATAGCCATAACCATAGCCGTATCCATAACCCAATTTGGACTTATCTACGTCGTTGAGAACAATATACACATCACTTACGTTGTCGGCAGCCAAACGTTTAAACAAACTTACAAACTCCATCTTATTTGTCTTGAAACTCCTGACAATAAGCAACTTAATATCCACTTCCGAAAACAGTGAATATGGGTCGGCTACAAGCCCAAGCGGCGAGGTATCTATTATGATATAGTCGTAAATACTTTTCAACGATGCCATCATATCGCCTATCGCACTGCCACGCACAAATTCGCCCGGATTGGGCGGTATGAGCCCCGGCTTTAGGAAGTCGAATCCGTAATGCGTATGTTCTATGGCATCTTCAAGAGTGCAGTCGCCAATCATATAGTTCACGAAACCAAGCTTGTGGTCGGTGATATCATCGAGATTACGAGTAAGGTTCGGTTTGCGAATATCGAAGTCGACAAGCAACACTTTTTTCTTTTGCAAGGCAAAAACACCTGCCAAATTGAGCGAAAAATATGTCTTACCGTCGCCACTTTCGGTCGACGATATCAGTATGGTTATCTTTTCGCGTCGTTTAAGTATCAGTTCTATTTTTGTGCGTATCACACGCAATTGCTCTACAAAATATGAGTTCGGATACTTCGCTGCGATTACCTTTTCGTCATCTTTATGCTTGGTATGGGTGACATAACCGATGAAAGGGAATCTGTTTTTTGTTATTTTCTCGACATCTTTTTCTGTCCGTATAGCATTGTTTAGCAGCTCTTTGAGTATTATCAAAAGCATAGGCAATATCAAACCTACGACAAGAAACGTAATATACTTCTTTTGTTTTTGCTTTGCATTTGTAATAGTGATAGTTCGTGCATTTTCCATTATACCGTTGTCGGGAGAGTTCGATGCCTTACGTATCTGAGCCTCAGAACGTTTCTGAAGCAAGAAGGTGTAGTAACTATCGTTTATTTTATATCGACGTTCGTAGTCGAGCATTCGTAGTTCTTTATTGGGAGCTGCCATAAGCAACCTATTAAGTTGCTCTAAATCTTTATGATAAGAGTTTTTCTCTATCTTATAGACATCGTCGACCGAAGCCATAAGTTCGTTGAGCTGATTTTTGATTTGTGCAATCTGCCCACTAATAACCTCGTACTGAGGGTTTTTCACTCCCAAATCGAGTAATTTTATTTGTAACTCGTTGTATTTATCCACCAAAGCTATGAGGCGTGGCTCTTGTATGCCGAGTGTAGACGGCGAAGCTAACGACTCTCTATCTATATTGCTTTTCAGATAGTTTCGTAGATATTTGAAGTACTCGTCACGGAGTCTTATCTGTTTGCCAACCTGCTGCAACTCATCCATTTTCGAGGTCAACATGGTGGTATTGTTTTCCCCATACATATTATTGGCTATCTTGAACGAATTGAGGTTCGACTCCGACTGAGTAAGCGAATCGGATATAATATTCAACTGCGAATTGATAAACTGTATCGTCTTATCGGCTTCGTAATTTTTTTTATCGAGATTATCGCCCAAAAAACTCTTTGCGTGCTGTGTAAGAAAATCGACATCTCGGGCTGGGTTATCGCTATTTACGGAAATATCTAATACAGAGGTATTTTCGATTAACCGTATCTGTAGTTTGGCAGAAAATTCGGCTATGAGACTCTGACGTGTCCTAAACTGAAAATTTACCGTCTTCAGATCCGTAAAATCCAAATTGGGTATTACCTTTACTAAAAAATATTTACACCCAATAGGCTCATTGAAAGTGCCTTCTATCTTTTCTATCTCATTGTCTGTATTGTCGTATACGGTGATTGTAAACGAACGATCATCTCTTTTTTTGTATGAATAATACATATAATAGCCTTCTTCGTAAACATTAATAATCTCGATAGAGATTGGCGAACGTCCATACAACGGCACATTTTTGAACTGCTTTTTCTTGTAAAAATCGATAGAAAACTGAGGCAAACTATCGATGGTACGGGCTATTAAGTCTTGAGAACGAAGCAATAGTATCTGGTTTTCGATGTTAGTCTTGTCTACGCCACCGAAATTCTGAGTCATATTCTGCATATAAGACAGCGAACCCGACTCTTGTTTTAGCAACATCCTTAGACTTGAGCTATAGGTAGGTACGAAACTACGATTTTGATAATAGGCTACCGCCATAAATATAAGTACCGATATTACAAACAGATACCAATATTTAACAAACCGCATTATCCATTCCAAAATATTGAACGAAGGGTTATCTTCTTCGTCGAATATGGAATTTACGTGATTGTCGGTATTTATATTTTTCATACTATATATGTTATTAAAAATGACAATAT
>CAJPNS010000084.1 GCA_905372135.1 Porphyromonadaceae bacterium
ACGAATTCGGCAAGAAGGACGGTAAGATCTACCTGATCGACGAGATACATACGCAAGATGGTACTTTCGCACGAAGATGCCGACGACCTGCTGCAAAATACATTCCTCAAAGCATGGCAAGCTATCGATTCGTTCAGAGGCGAAAGCCAGATACATACTTGGCTCTACAAGATAGCCTCCAACGAGACCCTTACGTTTCTGGCTCAGCAACGGATGAAAAACACTACCTCGTCGCTCGAAATGGAAGAGCTGCTGCTCAACAACCTCAGAGCCGACTCGTACTTCGACGGCGACGAACTCCAACACCGACTCCAAGAGGCGATACTGACACTGCCCGAGAAACAACGACTCGTATTCAATATGCGATACTACGGCAATATGCCCTACGAAGAGATGGCTGCGATATGCAACAACTCGGTAGGAGCACTCAAAGCATCGTACCACCACGCAGTGAAAAAAATAGAGGCTATCTTCAAAGAAGAAGATTAAACTTTCGCCCTCTATTTCGTCTATAATTGAAAAATCCGAAGATCCAGATATTGAAATATTTTTATAATAGCAAAAAAGAGAAGTAATATAGGCAATGAAACACAATTTTGACTTCGAGCAATGTAGTGACGAAAATCCTTTCTGTGTACCCGACGGGTATTTCGAAGAGTTCAACAAACGAATCGAAAACCTCATCGCCCACCGTCGCCCGTCGTTTGCAGAGCGTCTCAGACAGTACAGATACGTGGCAGCAGCCGCAGCAGCGGTATTGATACTTGTAGCCGGTGCCCTTTTCGTCGAAAGTTATCTCCACTCTCCACAGAGCGAGCAGCAACGAGCAAGAGTAGCTGCCTACAACGACTCCATAAATCAAATACTGATAGACGAGACAAGCGAATCGCTCATAGAAGACTACATCATAGCAGAAGCAAACTAAGAGACGACGATAAGGGTATCGCGTAGAAACAACACAAAACCGGGTATATGAAAAGAAACATCGTAATAATACTAATTACAGCATTGTCGGCAGTGTCGTATGCACAGCACAACTCAGACATACGCACACAGATGGACGTAGAGAAAAATATCTTTTTCACTCAGCATATAGGGCTTACTCAGGAGCAGGCTCCCGAGTTTTGGAACCTCTACAACGCTTACCAGAAAGAAGAAGCCGAGCTTCGCCAGCAAGAAGAGGAGCTTATCGAAAAAGGTATCGCCGACAACCTGTCGGAAGCACAGTATGCACATATTAGGGCAAGCATAGCCTTCAACGAGAAGAGGCGACGTGAGTCGAAAGACAACTTCTTCAAGCAGCTCGACAAGATACTTACTCCCAAGCAGATGATACTATTCTGCAAGACCACCAAAGAGTATCGAGGCATGCTGCTACAGCGACTCAAACCCACTAACAGCAGACACAAAAAATAATAGCTTGTGTATTCAAAAAAATAGTATTACTTTTGCACTGCAAAATAAAAAGATAATGGTTCCTTGACCGAGAGGCTAGGTAGCGGTCTGCAAAACCGTCAACAGCAGTTCGAATCTGCTAGGAACCTCAAAAAAAACGCTCCGCAATAATAAAGCGAAAAAGATTGTCGCCCTCCTTTTTACACTCGTTTGTAAGTGTATGTGGGAGGGCGACTTTTTCTTCTGCCTATTTTTTCGCTCGGCTTAGCTCAATAGGGTTTCTCTTACAATCTCTGCTACCGATGGGTGAGGCACGATAAGTCTGCCGAAACGCTCTGCCGTAAGTCTCTCTTCGATAGCAAGAGTGGCAGTAGCTATTATCTCCGAAGCCGGATTGCCTATCAGATGGCAACCGATTACGACATCGTTTTCGTCGAATATAAGTTTGCACAGTCCGTTGCCACCTTCGTTTTCGGCTACGAATCGTCCCGAGAAGGTCATCGGCAGTCGTTTCACTCGATACGCCTTGCCTTCGGTTTTCAGGCGGTCTTCGGTATAGCCTACTCCGGCTATTTCGGGATTGGTGTATACGACCGACGGTATGGCGTCGTAATTCATCGTATCGGCTCTGCCTGCAATATTATTTACTGCTACTTCGGCTTGACGCGTAGCGGTATGAGCCAACATCGACAGAGCGGTAATATCGCCGGCAGCATAGACGTTAGGCAGAGAGGTCTGCATACGCTCGTCGACCTCGATACCGTTACGGTAGGGTCTGAGCTCGAGCTTTTCGAGACCATCGATACGCGGTCGGCGTCCTACACATAGTAGCACCTGCTCGGCGGCTAAGGTTCGTTCGTTGCCTTCGCTATCGGTGAATATCACCTTGTTGTCGTCGAGCCTCGATACTTTCGAGCCTACGAAAAAGTCGATACCTTGTTTCGTATATTCTGCACGCAGCATAGCCGATATCTCCGAATCGACCGGCGGCAATATCTCGCCTGCCATCTCTACGACACTTACTTTGGCTCCAAACGTACCGAAAAGCCCCGCAAACTCCATACCGATGACCCCGCCGCCTATGACAACGACAGACTCCGGCACCGACTTGAGCTCCAACGCCTCTTTCGAAGTGATATATCGGGCTGTATCTACTCCCGATATAGGCGGAATAGCCACCTTAGAGCCATTGCAAAGCAGCAGATTGCGAGCCTCGAACTCTTCGTCGCCTCCCAAGATGGATATTTTATCGGCAGTATAGTGCTTTATCTCTGCCCGAGCGGCTACCATCTTTACTTCGGCAGCCGTCAGTCGTGCCCTGATGCCTGCATTGAGTTTACGCACCACCTTATTCTTACGTGAAACTATCTTTTCGTAGTCGAAACCGACATTCTCGGCTGCGATGCCATATTTGCTTCCAAGTTTTGCATTATGGTATAGCTTGGCACTGTATAGAAGCGTCTTAGTGGGGATACAACCCTCGTTGAGACACACGCCGCCAAAAGCATTCTCTTCGAAAATCACAACACTCAGACCATAGTGAGCAGCTCTCTCTGCTGCCGTATATCCGGCAGGTCCGCCGCCGATAATAGCCAAATCGTACATATCTTTATTTTTTATTATTAGATTTTTCCGGAGAGCAAAGATAGTAAAAATTTAGGTGTCGGTGACTGGGTGTTTGAGGGCGTATGGGCAAAGTTTGTATCGTTCATATTATCTATGGTATATTTACCGACTTACACTCATCGGGAGATGTAACACAAGGTACTAACTGTATGAATTTTCATCGGTATAGAAAAAACCACCATGTCGTCTCGACACAGTGGTTCAATCTATTTTTAATTATTAACCTTACAAATAAAATTTAACTCATCAATATCTCCATAATCACCATAGCCGATTTCGCTACATTGGAGCCCGGTCCGAATATCGCTGCTACGCCTGCTTTGTAGAGGAAGTCGTAATCCTGCGGCGGTATCACGCCACCGGCGATAACGACGATATCTTCACGTCCGAGCTTCTTGAGCTCTTCGATTACCTGCGGCACGAGTGTCTTGTGTCCTGCGGCAAGCGACGATACTCCAAGCACGTGGACGTCGTTCTCGACAGCCTGCTTGGCAGCCTCTGCGGGCGTCTGGAAGAGCGGTCCCATATCGACGTCGAAACCGCAGTCGGCATAACCCGTAGCTACTACTTTTCCACCTCGGTCGTGCCCGTCCTGACCCATCTTGGCTATCATTATACGCGGCTGACGACCCTCTTTCTTGGCAAATTCCGCTGTTAGCTCGCAAGCTTTTTTGAAATATTCGCCATCTTTTGCTCCTGCTGAATACACTCCTGAAATAGTTCTAATAGTTGCTTTATATCTGCCTACGACCTCTTCGCAAGCATCTGAGATTTCACCCAAAGTTGCCCTTACGCGTGCAGCCTCTACGGCAAGCTCGAGTAGGTTGCCATTGCCCGTCTTCACACACTCGGTGATAGCGGCAAGAGCTTTTTTTACCGCAGCGTTGTCGCGTTTCGATTTCAGGTCGTTCAGACGTTCTATCTGCTGGCGACGCACTGCTGTATTGTCTACCTCGAGAGTATCGATAGAGTCTTCGTGCTCCAGACGGTAACGGTTTACACCCACCACAGTCTGCTCTCCACTGTCGATACGGGCTTGTGTACGAGCGGCAGCCTCTTCGATACGCATCTTCGGTATACCTGTTTCGATAGCGGCAGCCATTCCGCCGAGTTCCTGTACCTCCTGTATGAGAGCCCAAGCTTTTTCGGCTATTTCGTTCGTAAGCGATTCGATATAATACGAGCCACCCCACGGGTCTATCTCGCGGCATATCTGAGTCTCTTCCTGTATATATATCTGTGTATTACGTGCAATACGTGCCGAGAAGTCGGTAGGTAGAGCGATAGCCTCGTCCAGAGCGTTGGTGTGTAGCGACTGTGTATGTCCCAGAGCCGCTCCCATAGCCTCGATACAGGTTCTGCCCACGTTGTTGAACGGGTCTTGCTCCGTAAGCGACCAACCCGACGTCTGCGAGTGAGTACGCAGGGCAAGCGACTTTTCGTTCTTGGGGTTGAATGTCTTCACTATCTTAGCCCAAAGCATACGTGCGGCACGCATCTTGGCTATCTCCATAAAGTGATTCATACCGATAGCCCAGAAGAACGACAGACGTGGAGCGAAAGCATCGATACTCATACCCGCATTGACACCGGCACGGAGATATTCCCAACCGTCAGCCAACGTATAAGCCAGCTCGATATCGGCTGTTGCTCCTGCCTCCTGCATATGATAGCCCGAGATAGAGATAGAGTTGAACTTAGGCATATTCTTCGATGTGTATTCGAATATATCGGCAATGATTTTCATCGAGAATTTCGGCGGATAGATATACGTATTACGCACCATAAACTCTTTGAGGATATCGTTCTGTATAGTACCTGCCATCTCGTCGAGCGTAGCACCCTGCTCCTGACCTGCCACGATATAGAAGGCAAGCACAGGCAGTACGGCTCCGTTCATCGTCATAGACACCGACATCTTATTCAACGGTATACCGTCGAAGAGAACTTTCATATCCTCTACCGAGCAGATAGATACACCTGCTTTACCTACGTCGCCCACGACACGTTCGTGGTCGGCATCGTATCCGCGGTGAGTAGCGAGGTCAAACGCCACGGACAGACCTTTCTGCCCTGCTGCGAGGTTACGACGATAGAAAGCGTTACTCTCTTCGGCTGTCGAGAAACCCGCATACTGACGTATTGTCCAAGGACGCATTGCATACATACCGCTATACGGTCCGCGAAGGAACGGCGGCAAGCCGGCGACATAGTTGAGATGTTCCATTCCGGCGATATCTTCTTTGGTATAGATATTCTTTACTTTTATCTGTTCGGGTGTGAGCCAGAGTTTGTCGCTCGGCTCGGTTTTGGAGGCTACGACCTCCGATATTTTTATATTTTTAAAATCCGGTTTCATTTTATCTGTTTTTTAGATTTTATTTTAATGAATGATTCTCACTATTTTATTTTGCGAGAAAATTAAATACCTAATTTGGAGCTGTACATTGTCAGTGCTTCCAAAACATTAGTCTTCACATTAATAAAGTTGTCTATACCGACCTTCTGCAAGTCTTCCATACAAGCCGGAGCTCCCGCCACAACAAATATCTGTTTGCCTTCGATAGCCTTGAATGCCTCAGGAGCAAGCGTAGCGTATTCGTCGTCCGACGAGCATAATACGATGATGTCGGCACCTGCTTTACGTGCAGCTTCGACACCCTCTTCTATCGTGTTGAAACCCAAATTGTCTATCACCTCGTAGCCTGCACAGGCAAAAAAGTTGCACGAGAACTGTGCTCTTGCCAGACGCATAGCCAAGTTACCGATAGTGAGCATAAACGCTTTCGGGCGGTGCGGAGCTTTCTCCGTCGCCAGACGCAACGCCTCGAACTGCTGGGCAGCTCTCAGATGCGGCAGAGTTTTCAGCTCGCCGTGCTCACAAGCTTCGGCTGTAATTTTTATCTTTTCGTGAGCCGTTTCGTTGAAGTTGGGAAACTGGTTGGTACCGAGCAATATCTCTCTGCGAGACGATATTTTTTTCAGACGGGCATCGGATATTGCACGTACCTCGTCTTGCACGGCTCCTTCTAAGACGAGGTTGAGGAAGCCCTTTTCTTCGGTCTGCAAAAATACCTTCCAAGCCTCTTCGGCTATTTTCTCTGTAAGAGTTTCGATATAATAAGAACCTCCCGATACGTCCACGACCTTATCGAAGTTCGACTCTTCTTTGAGCAGCAACTGTTGGTTTTTGGCTATTCTCTCGGCAAACTTGTCGGGAATTTCGTACGTGGCATCAAACGGCGTTACGGTAAGCGAGTCTACACCTGCTATAACGGCACTCATCGCCTCCGTCTGCGAACGCAACAGATTGACGTGTGCGTCGAATACAGTCATATTGAACAGTGAAGTACGCGCGTGTACCCTCATCTTGGCGGCACAGTTGCATTTGGGTTTGTATGCCTCTACTATCTTAGCCCAGAGCAGACGTGCAGCACGGAATTTAGCTATCTCCATAAAATAGTTGCCGCCGACACCAAAGTTGAATTTAATCGATTTGGCGGCGGTATCTACGTCTATGCCGTTGTCTGTCATTATATTCAGATATTGTTCGCCCCAAGCCAATGCATAACCGAGTTCTTGCACGATATAGGCTCCTGCATTGCTCAGCGATACGGCGTTTACGTTTACCACACGATATTGTGGCAACTGCTCGGCTTCTTTCACGAGCGGCACAATGTATTCGACTATGAAGTCGAGGTCGTGTTTTGTACCTTTTACCAACATTCTATTGATGGGGTCGAAGTTTATAGAGCCTTCCAGCTTCGACAAATCGTATTTGTTTGTCTGGAAATAATCGACCAAAATCTTGGTCAGCTCTTTTGCTCTCTTGGCACAGATATTGAAGTTCAGTTCTATCGCATCTGCCTGTATGCCATCGAGCAGGTCTTCGATGAGCCGTGCCGAGAGTTTGTCTTTCTCAATTCTGAAACCCAGCGAATTAATTCCTTCTTCGAGTATTTCCAGCGCCTCTTTGTTTGCTTTTGCGCCGTCTTCTACTACGATTTCTTGACGAACAAACCAATCGTTGTCCTCCTTAGTGCCTCTGATGTAGGGGAACTTGCCCGGAGCGGAATTGAGTGTCTGCCAGCCTTCTATGTTTTCCAAACGATAGAAAGGGTAAACATCGAAACCCTCAGGCGATTTCCAAACGAGTTTCTTCGCAAAATCGGCACCTTTTAAGTCGGTATTGATTTTTGCCATCCACTCTTCGGTAGAGATAGCAGGGAAATCTGCCAAAATGTTTAATTTTTTTTCTGCCATAGTATATATTTTTACAAATTTATATTCTTACATAGTGCGGCATCTCTTCGGGGACAACCATAGAATACTCTATAAGTCCCTGTATCTGCCCGCTTTCGTCTTTCCACGTGGTTTGATAAATCAGTTTTTTTAGTCCCTTTTTGCTGATGGTATAAGCGTTGGTGCCGTCGTTGGCAAGCAAATGGCGTATCTTTTCGGCAGCCTTTGGCGGGTGGCAGTCGAAGAGCGAACGCCCCACGACACTACCGAAAGTCTTTTTAGAAATATCGTTCTGATATACAACTATTGCCTCTGTATTACAAATAGTTACACTCACACACTGATATTCTATAAACGGATTATTCATATTTATAACAGTAAAAATAAAAACTCACAAAGATAATCATTTTTCGGCTTATAGTATTCGATATTTTACACCTTATCGCCAAAATGTTTTACGATTCACGTGTAATTGTTCGATTATGTAATCGTTTAAATGTATAGAGGCAAATAAAATCGAGACCGATAGAGTAAAGCAAGATTTTTTTTTGCGGAATGAGAAAAAAGTATTACCTTTGCATTCCGAGAATTCGGCAATGGCTCATTAGCTCAACTGAATAGAGCATCTGACTACGGATCAGAAGGTTAGGGGTTTGAATCCCTTATGAGTCACTACAAAAGGAGTGAGGTGGCAACGGCGTCTGCCTCACTTTATTTTTACCACTACTCTATCTTTTAGATGCTTGCAGACAAGTTCGTGCCTTTTGCGTAGGGTCGATATAAAGTCGTCTATATGTGTGTCGGGCGACGACTCTATTTGCTTAAGGTATGCCGACAACTCATTGTTTAATAATGCATTGACATATTCGAGTATAAGTTTGTCGAGCGACGACTTCAACTGTCGCAGTGCCTCTGCCTCTTCCAGACGC
>CAJPNS010000085.1 GCA_905372135.1 Porphyromonadaceae bacterium
ATGTTATGAGTTACGAATTATGAGTTACGAGTTTTGCGTTTAAGCGATGGCAGAACCGAACTTGTTTCGGCGATAGTGATTATTGTTTATTGTATTAAATGACCAAAAAACAGATATCCCAGTACGATAGCCGATACCACCGCCACCAAGTCGGCAAAAAGCCCCATACCGAGCGCATATCGTGTCTTGGTGATACCCACCGAGCCGAAGTATAGAGCCAAGATATAGAACGTCGTATCTGAGGAGCCTTGCAAGATACAGCATACCTTGCTTACAAACGAATCGACGCCGTAGGTATTCATCGCCTCGAGCATCATACCGCGAGCACCGCTGCCGCTGAGCGACTTCATGACGGCAGTAGGCATAGCCGGTACAAAATCGGTAGGCAACCCGCACCACTCGAATAGGTGCGAAAGCCCAAGCAATAGGAAATCCATCGCCCCCGAAGCACGAAACATACCGACCGCCACCAAGACGGCAATGAGAAACGGCACAATACCGATAGCGACCTTGAAGCCATCTTTTGCCCCCTCGATAAAGGCATCGTAGACATTGACCCGCCGCCGAACGGCAGCTACGATAAATGCCGATACGATACCGAGCAGCAGCGTATTGGCTACTATCTTCGAATAGAAATCGACCTGCTCGGCAGGCATCGACCGAAACGCCCATACCATAAGACCAAGTAGCAGCAATACGGCACCGATGGTGAGCAATATGGTGCGTTGCAGCAAGTCGATACGTTGCCTGAGAGCTACGGCTATGAGCCCCACGAGTGTGGAGAAGGTCGAAGCCATAAGTATGGGCAAAAATATATCGGTAGGGCTTGCGGCTCCCGCCTGAGTCTGATATGTAATGACGGTAACGGGTATAAGGGTAAGCCCCGCGGTATTGAGCACGAGGAACATTATCATGGCATTCGAGGCAGTGTCTTTCTTCGGATTGAGCTCTTGGAGCTCTTTGATGGCTTTAAGCCCGAGGGGTGTGGCGGCGTTGTCGAGTCCGAGCATATTGGCAGAAAAATTCATAAACATAGAGCCAAGCACCGGATGCCCCTTAGGTATCTCGGGAAATATTTTACAGAAAAAAGGCGAGGTGATACGAGCCAAAAACTCTATGACACCGCCCCGCTCCCCTATCTTCATAAAGCCCAGCCAGAGCGTCAGCACGCCCGTAAGCCCCAGAGAGATTTCGAAGCCTGTCTTGGCGTTGGCAAACATCGCCTCCATAACGGCGTTGAGGCTGCTGCCATCGCCCGAAAAGAGAGCTATCGCCAGCGACACAACGACGGCTATGAGTACGAAAGCTATCCAAATATAATTCAGTATCATTGTCTGTTGCGGTTATATTTATAATTGCTGCCGTCGGCTATCATCTTCGATAGCATTCGATACATCTCGGCTATGTCGCTGTTGTCGGCGAGCAGCGCCTCGTGTGCGGCTAAGGTGCCCGTATCGCCTCGGCGAGCCGGACCTGTCTGAGCCTCCGAGGGAGGCATATATCTGAGCTTATCGAGACTCTCCTCTATGAGCGGCAACATCACGTCGCGGAAAGGATACCCCTGCTGCCTCAGAATATCGTACGAGATACTCCACAGATAGTTGGCAAAATTGCACCCGACGACACCTGCCAAGTGTACCATGCGGCGTTGCTCGCTATTGCTCTCGAAGACCTTAAGCGAGAGTGCTTTTGCAAACTCCTCTACCCTGCTTCGGCTACTGGCGTTGTTTGCCTCGAAAAATATAGCCACTTTCGAGAAATCTATCTTTTTGTTTCGTGTGAAAGTCTGGAGAGGATACACCACTCCGTAATTGCTTTTACTGCCCTCAAAGACATCGATATCGACACAGCCCGAAGTATGAACGTGTACCCCGCTATCGATGCTAACACTTGCTACGACCTCCGATATGGCATCGTCGGCGACAGCATATATGTATATATCGGCATCGGGATATATCTCATCGTAACTATCGGTATGGTCTGCTCCTACAGCCGAAGCGAGGTCTTCGGCTTTCGCCGCATTACGCCCGAATATCTGCACCACACAATAGCCGAAAAGCGGTAAGCTGTGTGCCAATTGCCACGCTACATTGCCCGTACCTAAAACAACTGCCTTTCGTATCATAATAAAACGACTAACCATTATAGCCTCGGGGCAACGACTGCCTCCGAAACACGATGCAAACTTACATAAAAATCTCGATTCGGGCGGTATTTTTAGCTAAAAAGTCTCAACCCGCCACCAAGCAAACGGGCAACGATATTCCGACAAATTGTTGTATTTTTGCAGAGCTAAAATAAAGGTAAATATACTTACGATGCACACCAGAGAAGAGATATTGGATTCGTTCTCGCGTCTGCTCGATGTGATGGACGAGTTGCGAGAAAAATGTCCTTGGGACAAGAAACAGACTTTCGGGTCGCTGCGTAACAACACGGTCGAAGAGGTTTTTGAGTTGTCGGAAGCTATCGCCGAAGGCAATCTCGAACAGGTCAAAAAAGAGCTTGGCGACGTGCTGCTGCACGTGGTTTTCTATGCCCGTATGGGTAGCGAGACAGGCGACTTCGACATAAAAGACGTCTGCGACGCCTTAGTAACGAAACTGATATTCAGACACCCTCACATATATGGCAATGTCGAGGCCGATACGGCAGAGAAGGTAAAACAGAACTGGGAGGAGCTGAAGCTAAAAGAAAAGGACGGCAACAAGCGCGTGTTGAGCGGCGTGCCTTCCGCTCTGCCGTCGATGATAAAAGCTTGTCGGATACAGGAAAAAGCAGCATCCGTAGGGTTCGACTGGGAGGCGAAAGAGCAGGTCTGGGACAAGGTCAAAGAAGAGTTCGGCGAGTTTGAGCAGGAGTTGCGGGAGAAAGATACTGCACGAATGGAAGCCGAAATGGGCGATATGTTTTTTGCCCTCATCAATGCAGCACGTCTGTATGGCATAAACCCTGATGATGCCTTAGATAAGACTAACAGAAAGTTTATCTCTCGCTTCAACTATCTCGAAGATAAGACAATCAAACAAGGCAGGATGCTTAAAGATATGTCGCTCGACGAAATGAATGATATCTGGGAAGAGGCAAAACTACAAAAAGAATGACCGATAATATTTAATTGAAAATATCATACCGAATATGGCATATATATTGAAAGAGGTTACCATTCGCACAAATAATACAGAAAAAGGTATAAGCCAAATAAGTGAATTATGGAAAGATATTTCAGCAGGGAAACTACCTGTTTTGTTTGATAGCGAACATAATTTTGTGGAAGGTATCTCTCCCATTTCAAAATATAGTAATTACGAAAATGGTGAGAAAGGCGATTATGATATTAGCATAGTGGGAGTAAATCGTTTCTTTTTTGAAGATATAGAAAAGAAAGTAGAAAATGGTTTGTATAAAAAATATGAGGCTATTGATGACAATGGAAACATAGAACTATGTACAAAAAAGGCTTGGGAAAAAGTATGGGATGATACCGACACAGGGACATTAAAAAGAGCCTTTACCATTGATTATGAAAGTAGTGTGCCTGTAGAATATACAAAAGACGGTAAAGCTCATTGCTATTTGTATATATCAGTCAAGGAATGAAAATTCGGGATTACATTGAAATAAATAGAGTGTGGCATTAACTGTAATGTCGGAAAAAAGAATGCAATCCTACAAATGATTAATTCGTCTATTAGCTCAAAATTAACATTTATCATTGATTACCAGCCGATAGTCGAAACACTGAATATCGGTGTCGTCGGTTCGTGTGCCACGCTTGGTTGCTGGCAGAAGCCTGTGGCTATGCAGAGGGTTGGTATTCGCCGTTGGCGGGTGGACGTAGATTACGATAGTCTGCCCGATAGCTTTGAGTTTAAGTTCGTCGTCTTCGACCCGTCGACGTCGCATATAAACCTCTGGGAAGATGGCGATAACCGTATATTCTCTAAACGAAGCGATGAAGCCTACCGACGATACAGAGCTGTTTTCAGAGGTACTCTCGATTGGCACGGTGCCGGCGTGGCAGTGCCGGTATTTTCGCTCAGACGCCGCAACGGTTGGGGAGTAGGCGAATTTACAGACCTTTGCCTCTTGGCAGATTGGTGTGTGGCTACACATCAGAAAATCATACAGATATTGCCCGTAAATGATACCAATATTTCGTTCGACGATACAGACTCGTATCCATACTGTTCGGTATCGATATATGCTCTCAATCCTATCTACGTAAATATAGACAAGATAGGTGAGATAAAAGACACGAATTTGCTCCGTGAGTTCGAACGGGAGCGTCGCCACCTCGACGAGCAACACCGAGTACAATATTCCGATGTGTTACAGCTTAAACTCAGCGTACTAAGGCAGTTGTATCGGGAGCAACGAGCAGACGCAGCCCTGTACGACACATTAAGGTGTACGCTTTTGAGTTTCGAGCAAAGAAACGGTTGGCTTTTGCCGTATGCCGTATTTCGTTGTCTTGCAGACGATTTCGGCACAGGCAATTTCTACGCTTGGGGCGATTGGGCTTCGGCAGACGAGACAAAGATACGTCGATATGCTACAGACAATGCCGAAAAGGTGGAGTTTTATTGCTTTGTACAGTATCATCTTTTCAAACAATTTAGAGAAGCCAAGTCTTATCTGAATGCACATTCGATATATTTAAAGGGCGATATACCTGTAGGTGTCGGCAGACTCAGCGTCGATGTGTGGCAATATCCGCACTTATTCAATACCGACAAGCAGGCAGGAGCTCCGCCCGACGACTTCTCCGACCAGGGACAGAACTGGGGCTTCCCCACATACAATTGGGCGAATATGTCAAAAGACGGTTACAGCTGGTGGCGGCAGCGGTTCAGCTTTATGCAGACACTCTTCGATGCCGTACGGATAGACCATATATTGGGCTTTTTCAGGATTTGGGAGATACCTCTGACGGTCAGCAGCGGATTGTTGGGATATTTTTCGCCCGCTTTGCCTCTGTCGGTCGAAGAAATCAGGCAATACGAATTACCCGCCGACGAGAAGTACATTTTACGTTATCCCGACGGTAAAGAGTTGATTATTACCGATACCGACAATGTACTTTTTATAGAAGACCCGTACAAGCCTGCACATTATCATCCTCGCATTATGGCTCGTAAGACACAGGCGTACAAAGGGCTTACGTCCGACGAACGAGAAGTTTTCGATCGTCTTTATAACGATTATTTCTACCGCCGTAATAATGAGTTTTGGCGACAAAGTGCTCTAAACAAGCTCCCTGCGATACTCGACGATATAGATATGCTCGTCTGTGGCGAAGATTTGGGTATGGTGCCCGCTTCGGTGCCCGATGTTATGCGGCAACTAAATATACTGTCGCTCGAGGTATTGCGTATGCCCAAAGAGATGGGGGCGGAGTTCGTCGCTCCCGACAGAGTCCCATACAACTCGGTAGTTACCACAGGCACGCACGATACGTCTACCCTGCGTATGTGGTGGGGCGAGGATAGGGATAGAGTACGCAGTCTGTACGTCAATGTGCTCAGACTTGCGGGGGAGGCTCCCGAGAGATGTACTTCGGAGATTGCAAAAAAAATATTAGCTTTGCTTTTCAAAACCGATGCTATGTGGGCAATAATTCCCATTCAGGACTATCTGGCTATAAACGACGATACGACAGCAAAAGACTTTATGTCAGAACGCATCAATTATCCCGATAATCCGAATCATACGTGGAGCTATCGCCTTCATCTGCCATTGGAAGAGATACTAAGAAAAAACACTTTCAACACTACACTCGGAGAATTGATAAAAAACAGCGGAAGATGAAACGAATAATACTGATATACGCCCTTACACTGATTTGCCCCATATACACAATATCGCAAAATGAAGATAATAGGTATATAACCACGCTCAACGAGCTATTCAAGCGTATAATAGACACCAATAGCGATACGGCGAGAATATCGCTCAACGACTCCGTTTATAACGTCATGGATAGGCTTATTGCAGACGACCAAAGCAGCTCTCTACCCTTCGACAGCGTAAAATATATCGGCAAAGTATTGGCTTCCGACGGCAATATTACCCTATATTCGTGGATGATACCGCTGAAGGAATCGACTATATACAATGCTCTATTTCTGAACGGCAACGGCGATAAGTCGTATCTGACGAGAATCTCTTCGTCGGAGCAGATAGACGAGAAACAGACATACACACCCGAAACGTGGTACGGAGCCTTGTATTACAGCATCATACCGTTCAAAGTAGACAAACACACCTATTACACACTGCTCGGCTGGCGAAACCGACAAGTAACTCGCCAAAAAGTAATAGATATCATCAGGTTCGACGGCTCGGAGACTACGCTTGGGCTGCCTGTATTCGAATACAAGAGTATCGACTATTACAATACGGGCAAAGAGATAGAAGATACAAAATCACGAATAGTATTCGACTTCGACCGACGGGTATCGATGTATCTCGAATACAACGCCTCTAAAAAGCGTATCGAGTGCGACAACTTATCGCCTATGGAGGTCGTCGACGGCAAGATACTGTCGTACGGACCCGATTTTTCGATCAACGCCTATCGGATGAAAAAAGGGAAGTGGATTTTTACCGAAGATATAAAGGTAAAAGGCAAGAAGCAGAAATAATATAAATACAAAGATATTATGTTGAAAAACAAAAAGATTTTACTCGGTATTTCGGGAGGCATAGCAGCATATAAATGCCCCGAACTTATACGACAGCTTATTGCCGAACAAGCTGAAGTAAAGGTTATTGCCACCGAAAGTGCTTTGGAGTTCGTTACTACCGTTACGTTGCAGACTGTTTCGCGCAATAAAGTATATTCCGAAGTATTCGAGCCGATATCCGATTTCAATCCCAAACACATATCGCATGCCGACTGGGGCGATATATTGCTCGTCGCACCGGCTACTGCCAATATTATCGGCAAATTTGCTTGCGGTATAGCCGACGACGCTCTGTCGACCCTATTTTTGGCGTTCGACAAACCTGTATTTATAGCTCCCGCAATGAACAACCGTATGTATACACACCCGATAGTACAACGCAATATAAAACAACTACAAGCCATTGAAGTTCAGCTTATAGAACCGACTTATGGAGAACTTGCCTGCAACAGTGTAGGTAAAGGTCGTATGGAAGAACCCGAAAATATAGTAGCATATCTCAAAGATTATTTCGACAAAGACTGATTCATTCACAATGAAAGTATTAATCACAGCAGGTCCGACTTACGAACCGATAGATCCCGTTCGTTTCATTGGCAACCGCAGTACCGGCAAAATGGGTTTTGCCATAGCCGAAGCCTTCGCCGCAAAGAATATAGATGTATTGCTTATAACCGGTCCGGTACAGTTACAGACCATATCGTCGCGTATCGACCGTATCGATATCGAAAGCGCATCGGATATGTATCGGGCAGTGGTACAAAACTTTAAGGATTACGACGTATTGGTATTTTGTGCGGCTGTTGCCGATTTTACCCCCGAGGTGGTTCATAGCGAAAAAATAAAACGTAAATCCGACGACCTCATTATAAGGCTGCGCCCGACGCAAGACATAGCAGCTACCATAGGTAAACAGAAAACAGACAAACAGTTCCTTGTTGGGTTCGCTTTGGAGACAAACGACGAACAGGCAAATGCTATGGGAAAGATGCAACGTAAAAACCTCGATATGATAGTACTAAACTCACTCAACGACAAAGGAGCAGGCTTCGGCTACGATACAAATAAAGTAACTATCATCACTCGGACGGGCGAGACAATAGAATTGCCGTTGTTGCCGAAGACAGAGGTAGCTGCCCATATTGTCGCTACGATACTCGACCGATTCGAATGAGGCTGCCGTTTTGGTTGATTGTGTATTAATTTTATAGGCTATCGGTCGATTTTTTTGATTAATTTTGCAAATCGGTTTGAAATAATAATTTTTAAAACTTATGAAACAAAAGATTTTGAAGCTGTTGAAGAGTAGATT